>CAYPOE010000050.1:0-11360 GCA_964412285.1 uncultured Eubacteriales bacterium
CAGCGTCGTGCCGAAGCCCGCGAATGGGTCAAACACGATGTCGCCCTGCCGCGTGAACCGCTGGATAAAGTATGCGGCGAAGGTGTCGGAGAACCGCACGTCGTCCCAACGGAACGCCTCGGGCAGCTCCAGTGCCTTGTGGTTCTCAAATGTCAGTACGGTCTTCATAACGTCCCCTATTTTGAATCGTCCACAGTGAATGTGCAGGGCAGAAGAACGCAGGCGTACCCTCTGCGCGATGGTTTGTGCGTGCAATTTTTATCAATGCGAATCAATGGTTGAAATCACAAATGCCTTTGTAGGGGCGCGCAGCGCGCGTCCGTACTGATGATTCGCGCCCACGGACGGCCAATGGCCGCCCCTACATTTGACTGTTGATTCGCATTATCAATAGTCGAACAGCAGCAACGTCGCGTCCATATACGCGGCGACGACCTTGGCCGCCTCGCCGCGCGTCGCGTTGGCTTTGGGATCAAAGCCGTCATCGCGCCCGACGAGTACCATCGATCCGGCCAATGCGTACACGGCCTCCTGCGCCCACTTGGCGATGTTCGCGTCGTCCGGGAACTTGCCGACGTTGGGGTCGCGCTGCGGCAATGCCTTCTTCTGCAGCTGCGCGAAACGGTAGACGATGACCGCCATCTCCTCGCGCGTGATCGGCCGATCGACGCCGAAGCTGCCATCGGGATACCCCTTGACGATGTTGTTTGCGTAGCCCCAGTTGACGTAGTCGTAGAACCAACGGTTGGGATCTACGTCGCTGAACGTACCGCGTCGCCCGAGGTCGTACGTCAGATCGTCGGTCACGGTGCCGAGCATCTTCATGAACTCCGCGCGCGTCACGAGCTTATTGGGGAAGTAGATCTCCGGCGCGGTGCCGTTGACGATGTCGCGTGCGCCGAGGTACACCACGTTGGGGAAGCTCCAGTGTTCGGTCGCATCCTCGTAGTACTTGAAGTTGTACGCGACGGCGAAGATGCTGAACGTACTCGTACGCGTGCGCACGAGTTCGAGCCGCTCATCGTAGCTCGACGACTTCATCAGGCGCACGTTGGTGCCGTCGTCGTTGGCATGGACGGTCATGACCGCGTCGGCAAACTCATCGTAGCGGCGCGGGTACGGGATGTCGATGAGTACGGCGTGGGTGCCGAGGTCGGGTACGTTCTTGCCTGCGGCCGTGATGCTGACCTTGAGCGCAGGCCGGTCGCCGACCAGCTCATACTTGAACGTCTGCTGTATCATGTTGATCGTGACGCCGCCGTTGACCGCGCGCAGCGAGCGGATCGTCGGCACGTCGAGCCACATGTTGCCGACGGGCGTGAACACGCGCACGATCGTGATCTTCTTGCTGTCTTTGAGGACGTTGATCGTGTTCGTATCGAAGTTGGTCAGGTAGCCAAACCCATGCTCTTTCTCCGGCACCTCGACGTCGAGGTAGATGATCTTGGTCTTGGCTGCCTCGGCGGCCGCGATCGCGACCGACGCGACGTCGCTGTCGACGTACGACGTGACGATGCCGTTGACGAACGTCTGCCGGATCGGATGAATCACAAAGTTACTCGAATTGGAATCCTCGTCCAAGCCCGTGTCGGGTATCGTACCCGAGTCGGAGCGCACGATGGTCAGCACGTACACGCGCGTCGCCGAAGCCGCGTCGCTCGGCGTGACGATCACGCGGATGATGGTCTCGCTGTTGATGCCGTTGAGGTCGACCTTGTACGGCGGTTCGATGACGCTGCCACCCTCGACCTCGACCGACACCTTCGCCGTCGAACCCTTGGGCAGCGTGGGCGTCAGCGTGATCTGCGATACGGAGTTGGGATAATACAGCTTATACTCCATGACGAGCGGGTTGAACTTGTACTGCTTTCGCGTGTCGGGGGGATCCACGGTCAGCGACGCGAGCGTGTTGTCGGTGCTCTGCCGCCTGAACTCGATCTTGTAGATGCGCGTGGAGCCGTTTTCGGCCGCGACGACGACCTCGACGACGCGCGACGTGCCGGGCTTGACGTTGGTGAGGTCGACGATCTTGGGTACGCCGCTCTGCACATTCTTGTCCTTGTCGATGGATACGAGGGTGCCGAATACCGTCGTCGCCGTGATCTCGACCGAGGTCTGCTTGGAGTTGATCTCGACGTAGTAATCGAGTACGTTGGCGAGGAAGCCTTCTGCGTCGTTGGACTTCTGGATCAGCGTACCCGGACTCACGGTCAGGAAGTCGAGCGACGCGTCGGCCGACGCCTTGCCGCGCGTGACGGTGATGCGGTAGACGGTCTTACTGCCATCCTGCGCCGTGACTGTGATGTCGATCGTCGTGATGCTTTCGGCCGTCTTGCTGATCTTGAGCGGCACGCTGACATTGCCCTGTTCGTCGCCGATCTGTGTAATCTTGCCGCCGCCGTTGGACTTGAATGTGACCTGCGCGTCGGGGTCGGACGGCCGCGCCAGGATCTCGAGATCGGCGACGTCGGACGGTACCCTGAGCGTATACTGCTTTTGTTCGGGTGTGAACGACGGTACGAGCGTGTTGGACTTTTCATCCGTGTTCGTCGTATACTTGGTCGTCAGCGATGCGAGGTTATAATCGGCCGGCACAGACTGGAACGTAGCCGACAGATTCGCAAAGTCTTTTAAGATCTGCAACTTGCGCTTGGGCGGCGGGATCAGATTGCCATTCTCGTCGGACGACGGTATATACGCGGGGAAATCGACTTTGTACAGCGCGTATGAATTCATCGTATACGAGACGAGCACCCTTTGGTTGGCGTACGGGCGCACCTCGTTCGCCATGATGAGTATGATCTTGTGCTGTGCAGGGTTGGTTTCGATGCTGAGTACGGGGACGACCCTGTTGCCGACCGTCACGGTGAAGTCGCTCGGAGACGGGCGGCCGTCGAGCATATCGAACACCGCGTCCTTCTCTGTGAATTCAATCGTGATGCGGTTGGGGCTTGTGTTGTCTACCGTGGCGACCTTCTTGGGATCCCAGAGCGTTACGTCGTTTTGCGTATAGAAGTAATACGGCGCGTCAAGCGTACCGAAACCCGTCTTCATGAATACGCTGCCCGACATAAACGCGATGACGGGGCGTATGCCGTGATTGTTCGTGCGGCTATCGGTATTAAACGAACCATCTCCGCCCATGAACCATGCATTGCTGGATGGGAAAGCGACGTCGACGGTACGCGTCCAGATGTCCGAAGGCGCCTGTCTGGGGTCGGGAATGGCGCGGCCTTCGATCGTATTGAAACCGCTCGTAAAACGGTACGTGGGATCGTTGAGATACCCAAGCTCCTCGGCCGACGGGATTTGTATCGGACTCGCCGCGCCCGGACGGTTGTATCCCGTCGGTATCAGCGTTTTGTAATCCGTCAACGTAATGGCGAATTCCTTGCCCTCGTCGTCGACGAACATCTTGATGCGCGGCTTTGCGAATACCGACATAAAGCCTCTGTCCTCATCGTTCAGCCATGCGCGGAGTTCCGACTGCTCCCACGAGGTATTCTGCTGCGTCGGAGGCGCGCCCCACGCCTTGGCGTCCACGGGCTTGGTCGCGAGCAGACGATAGGCGATGTTGGTCTGCGACGAGTCGCCTACGACTTGCCAGAGGATGGATTCGTTGTTGTACTCATTGCCAAAGAATACATAATCGCCCATGCGCAGTTCGCGCTTGTTGGTCACGTTGGATACTGTGACGTTGTTGAATCCGCCCACATACTGGTAGCCGTCGACCAAGCGTATGACGTAATAGTTGCTCGTATTGGCATAACTGATCGTGATGCCCGATTCGCCGCTCGTGAAGGCCTTGTTGAGCCGCAGCGTCATGGTGCGCTCGCGGCCGTTGGTCAGCCCCCACTCGATGTTGTATATGCCTACGTTTTCACCGTTTTGTGTGACTTTGAAATCCGTCGCCTTGGGCTGCCCTACGATGACGAATTCTTTGCTGAACTTGAGTGTGAGGATATTGCTGTCCACCGACGCCGACGCGACGTTGGATGCAAACGGGATCATGTCGAGCATCATATACGGCATGTCGGCCGTACCGTTGCCGGTGCCTTTGATGAGGCTGTTGCTCTTGGTGTTGATCTGGATCACAGGGCGTACGCCGTATGCGGGGCGCGCGCCGCCTTCGCTGACCACCTTGGCGTCCGACGAAAAAGTCACGTAGCTGCCCTCTGCGTTGACGCCCCACGCGTCGTTGCCGTTAAAATTTTCTTGCGTGTCGCCGCGGAGCCAGTAGCCCGCCTGGTTGCCGCTTTTGCCGCTGATCCTGTACGTACCCGCCGCGGTAGGCAGCACGGATTGCAGCGGATCGGCGGCTGTCGGGGTACTCGTCCACCTCTCTATTTGTGCCTGAGACGGCAGCGTTGCAAATACCGTACTTGTGGAACCTGGGAGCCTAATCTTGTTGATGACGCTGTTGGAGCTTTCGATCGAGGTGAAGTTGCCCGACTTGTTGTTCGACGGGATCGAGTTGAACAACCCTGCATCGTTGAGCCACTTTTGCAGATCTGTGCCTTCCCACTCGTTGGCGACCTTGCCATTCATGGGGCGGTTATCGATGACGTGCCAACTCAGCAGTGTGGCAATGCCGGCGGTATCGATCTCCATGACGCGCCACTTGATGGGCGTACGGTAGTTCTCATACTCCCACATACCCGTCGTATGTTCAAACGAGCCAAAGTACACAAAGTCGCCGACGACCAATTGCAGCGGTGCGGCCTGCGCTTGTTGTGACCTACCTGCGGGCAAAGGCGATATAAGCAGCGCGCATATCAGGATCGCCGACAGGATACGCGTAATGCGTCTGTGATTCATAGTACCTCCGTTGACAGTTTGCGTCCGAAATCTTCAAAGCATAATGTTGGTGGTTGATGATAGATGATATTATGTTATGCTATATTTACTATACCATACTTTATTTGGATAAGCAAGTTTGATTTGGGGAAAATTGCGGTAACACGGTTGACAAAACGGAATATTCTGTGCTATACTATGGGTAAAGAGCAGGCACGCCGACGTCGCCGACGTTGGCCATAGAGCCGGGTTGCGTTGCAACAGCATACATATGCGGGACTTGTTACCCATGACAAGTCCCGCTTTTTGTTTTGCGGGCAATACAATATCTTGGAGGTAGTTATGCATTACACACCCCCACCAGGTTACGCGGGACTGACCGAGAGCGAGGTGCGGCAGAGCAGGGAGCGCCACGGCGTCAATGCCATCGTACCACCCAAGCGTCCCAATGCGCTACGAAAGATTCTTTCATTATTAAAGGAGCCGATGTTTATTCTTCTGTTCGCGACGGCGGCGGTCTACTTCTTCATCGGCGAGGAAGCGGACGGCTTTCTCATGCTGGGGTTTGTCGTCGTCATCGCGGGCATCAACCTGTTTCAGGAGTGGCGCACCGACCACACGCTCGACGCGCTGTCGGCCCTGTCCGCGCCCAAGGCCACTGTGCTGCGCGACGGCGCGACGGTCGAGGTCGACACCATGGACATCGTCGTCGGCGACGGAGTGCTCTGCGAAGAGGGCGACATCTTCCCTGCCGACGGCACCGTCGTCGCACAGACCGACCTCGGCGCGGACGAATCCATGCTGACCGGCGAATCCGTGACGGTCTGGAAGACCGTCGGCGACGTCTGTTACGCGGGCAGCGTCGTCGTGCAAGGCGGCGCGCTCGTCGAGATCACCCACGTCGGCGCGTCGACGCATTTCGGGCGCATCGGCCGCTCCCTTGAGTCCATCGCGCAGACCAAGACCCCGCTCGAGCGGCAGATCGCGCGACTCATCACGATTTGTGCGCTGATCGGCGTCGGCTTCTTTGCCGTCGTATTCTTCGTCAACTACATGCACTCGTCCGACATCCGCACGGCGCTCTTGGCCGGACTCACGATTGCAATGGCGATGATCCCCGAGGAGTTCCCCGTCATCCTGACCGTATTCCTGTCGCTCGGTGCATATCGCCTCGCCAAACGCAACGCGCTCGTACGCCGCATGGCCTCGTGTGAGACACTCGGTTCGGTCAGCGTCCTCTGCGTCGACAAGACGGGTACGATCACCGAAAATCGCATGACCGTCGCCGAGACCGTCACGGACTGCGACGCGGCGGCGTTCAACGACGCCATGATCCGCGCGTGTGAGAGCCATCCGTTTGATCCGATGGAGCAGGCGATGCTGCGCCACGCCTGTGATACAACGCCCGACGGCATGATCACGCACGAATACGCGTTTAATACGACGGATAAGATGATGGGACACATCTGGCGCGTCGGCGATGCGGATGCGCATACGGATACGCTCTACGCCAAGGGTTCGCCTGAATCGATCCTCGAATTGTGTCAACTCCCCGCGCCGCAGCGCGAAGCCGTCAACGCGCGTATCGCCGCCCTTGCGGCCAAGGGACTGCGCGTCATTGCGCTCGGCTCGTGTGCGATGCCAAGCGACGATTATCCCGCGACGCTGCGCGACTGCACACTCGACTACATGGGACTCATCGGTCTGTATGATCCGCCGCGTCCACAGGCGAAAGAAGCGATTGCGGTCTGCAAAGGGGCGGGCATCCGCGTCGTGATGATCACGGGCGATCATGCCGACACGGCGCGCGCGATTGCATCGGACGTGGGCATCGACGCATCGCACGTCGTCACAGGGGATGCGCTCGAGTCGATGTCCGACGACGAACTGCGCCGCGTCGTCCTGCAGACCAGCGTGTTCGCACGCGTCGTACCGCGCCAAAAGATGAAGATCATCGCCGCGCTCCAGAGCAACAGGGAGATCGTCGCCATGACGGGCGACGGCATCAACGACGCGCCCGCGCTCAAGCTCGCGGACATCGGCGTCGCAATGGGCGGACGCGGTACCAACGTCGCCAAAGAGGCCGCCGACCTCGTCGTACTCGACGACAACCTCTCTACGATTGTAGCGTCGATTGCGGACGGGCGGCGTATCTACGATAATATACAGAAGGCGATCCAATACTGCCTCGTCGTACACATCCCGATTGCGCTGATCGCGTTTTTGTGTCCGCTGCTGCATCTGCCGCTCATGCTGCTGCCGATCCACGTCGTACTGCTCGAACTCATCATCGATCCGACGTGCAGCATCATCTTCGAGCGGCTGCCCGCCGATGACGGCATCTTGCGTCGAAAGCCGCGCGGCAACGCGCCGCTCGTATCGCGGCGGCTTGTGGGACGGTCGATTGTGCAGGGCGCAGTGATCTTGGGCGCGGTGTTGGGTACGTATATGTACGTGATGCCGCAGGGCGCGGAGGTCGCGCGCTCGATGGCGTTGATTGCGCTGATTGCGTCCAATCTGATCTTGGTGTACGTCAACCGCACGCCGCGCTTTGTCTTGGCGCGGTACCCATTCGATCCGCTGACGCTGTACATCAACGGCGGTATCATCGTTGCGGCCGCGCTGCTGCTGTATCTGCCGCCGCTCGCGAATATGGCGCAGACCGCGTCGCTGTCGCTGCCAAACCTCGCGATCGCCGCCGCAGTCGGAACCGTCGGCGTACTGTGGTACGAGGCGGTCAAAGCCGTCGGACGCGTGAAACATGCGTGAAGCCGTGTGAAACGTATGCGAAACATGCGTGAAACGACGCGTGAAACAAATCCCCGCCGTTTTGGGCGGGGGATACATATTGGGCATTACGATGGATCGCTGCACGATCAAAACGATTGCGTGTGCTCGAGACATGTTCATCCACGCTTAAAATAAAGAGTAACTACTTTGTAGCGCTGCGGGCTCGTCATAAACCCACGCCCCAGCTCTCTATCGAGACCCGTATTTTCTTCCCGGTCGATAGTTGAACAATATCGATTTGGCCAATTGCCTCCAAATTTCCATCTACTATTTCCTCGTTTTCCAAATCAACAAAGTCAAGTATTTCAAGAAAACCGTAATCGCCGTTCAAAAAATCTACCCCATCATCTATCGAGCAGGTTGAGGCCGTCGCCGAACGTGATGTTGTCGATGACGAGGCCGGTGTCGATGTTCTTATAGTAAATAGACTTGATCTTCATAACCCAATTCTCCGCATGATCAAATAATCAAATAAATAAACGCATAATAAGCAATAAGCAAATGTTCCGTAGCACAATCTGGAATCACTCCAATGCGTCTACTATAACACAGTTTCACTGGGAACGCAAATACTTCTCACCGCATACGCTGATAGCGGGGCAATCTTTGGCTCTGTAACATGCCTGTAACACAATTGTAACACAATTGTAATTCATATTTTGCCTGTTCTGTGCTATAATAAATCTGTAATACCATACGCGGTCAAGGATGCGTGTCCCAAAACGCGCTGCCTGAGCCGTAAAATGAGTGTAATCAACGCAATTGGGGCGGCCTGCGACGACGACGCTATAGCCCGCTTGTTCGTTCGACTCCGTTCGTGTCGATCATGGGTTTTCCTATGGATCGACTGTGGAATGCGATGAGAATGGGCGGGAAAAGTGACAGCGTAATTTTACAATTTTGTTACAGTTTGCAAAAAATGTTGACGAAATGTAAACTTGGTGCTATAATCGTAGGCAGCATGGTATGTGCGTTTTGCAGCGCGTTTGTGCAGCGCGGCGACGAATATACCCGTTCTCGGGTGCAGAGGGAGCGCGCGAGACATGCTAAGTCGGTTCCCTCACATTTTACTCTTTAAGGAGGAAAGCAGTTTATGAGAAAGTTCTCGAAAGCGCTGGCGTTAATACTGACCGTATTAATGTTAGTGAGCACCGTGGCTGCAGCTGCTGACTCGACGGTTTACAACAAGACGCCTTTTAAGGATGTTGAAAACCCCGAGACAGCTGGTTATGTAGCAAACACAGCTGCGGCTAGCCCCTGGCAGGATGCCATCCGTACACTGTATGGCTTAGGCGTTACCAAGGGTATGGAGAGTGGCGAATATGGCGTAGGTCTTCCGATCCGCCGCATTGACTTCGTTGCTTTCGTAATGCGTTGCCTGAACATCAACAACCTCAGCGCAATGGACGAAGAAGAGTTAATGAATGGCTTCGACGCTCTGGGTATCGATTATTTTGAGGACCTCGTAGCTGAGGACATCAATACTCCGTATATCTATGAGATGCAGAAGCTGTCGTCTTCGACCGTATTCGGTAACATCCTGTCCACAGGTAATCCGATGCTGTTAGGTTATGGTGACGGCACATTCGGCCCGAACGACAACATCTCCACAACGGACGCTGTCGTCGTCATGGTTCGTCTGTTAGGTTATGAGCAGGACGCGTTAAACCGCGGTGGTTACATCAACGGCTTCTATACAACAGCGAAAGAGATCGGTCTGTTGGCAGGTCTCGAGGGTGTTGGCAACTGGACATACAGCCGTGATGTAGACGCTACTCGTGATATGATCGCTCAGATGGTTGTTAACGCAATCAACATCCCGATCGGCACAGGCGTTATCCCCGCTGGTGGCATTGACACCACGAAGAAGGCTGCTACACTGGTTAACCACTTCCTTGGTTACAACAAGGTTACGGCTACCACACAGGCTTCCTCGGCTATGACGGTTGCTAACGATGCCAATGCATTCAACCGCATTGAGATCTTAAAGGCTCCGGCAGGTGTTGAAGCGAACGATGCAGTATGGGGCACAGGCAAGTACCTCCGCGTACAGCCGAAATCCTCGAACGTCAACAGCACGTATCCGGGCGTTGAGCTGATCGCTCTGAAGGATAAGACATTCGACGCATACGTCGCAGTCAATCCGACGAACATCAACAGCGAGCGCACATGGGTATTCGCACAAGAGCTGACCGCAGGTCAGGGCGCTGCAGTATCGTTTGAGATCAAAGACATCGAGTTCATCCTGTACAATGCATCGCAGCGTTCGTACATGATCCGCGCTAACGGCAAGGACTACACGTTCAAGTCGGGTTACAGCGATGGTCAGAGTGGTATGGACGGTTCTGTTACAGGCCGTGTCTTCATCAACGACGTAGAGATCAGCAACGTTCGTAAGACCGTAACAGAGGGCATCAGCTCCTACACGTTCAACCCGAACACAAGCACATTCACCACAACAGGTACAAAGGTAAACACCTCCTCGGCAGTTGATAACCTGTTCTTCAACTTCGAGAATCGCAAAGAGAAGTCCGTATACGGTAACGTAGGCCTCGACTTCGGTAAGGTTACACTGTATCAGACAGCTGTTGATACCGCTGACTATCAGTACGACCGTATGTACGTTGAGAACTATCAGGTTGGTATGGTCTCCGCGATCAACCGTCCGGATAACAACAGCGTTAACGTAACAGTTCAGAATATCACAAACAACGGTTACAAGGCTGCTTACCCGAACTCGGGCGCTCCCGCTTACATTAACGAAGAGATCACTGTAAACGGTTCGGCACTGAAGGTTCTGGTAACAAGCGACAAGATGGAAGACATCAAGTCGATGACTTCTTACACAGTCGACCAGTATCCGTTAGAAGTAGGCGACACGCTGCTGGTTAAGCAGTCGGCTTACAACAACGTAGGCGAAAAGACAGCTCTGCACCAGGGCGTTACGAAGTCTACAGCAGATTGGTTTGACCTCGTTAAGTATGTGAATCCTGTTAAGGCGACTGTATTGGCTACTTCGAGCCAGATGGGCGTTCAGGGCGTAACGTACGACGCTGACGGTCGTGGTCGTTTCTATATCACGTACGACAGCTATGTAACAACTTCCAACGTTAACACCAACTACAAGGGTTACCTGTACTATGTTGACCCGGTAGGCGATGACGACGATAAGAAGGCATCTGAGAAGAACAGCAACGCTACCAACTACAGCGAGAAGACAGCCAATCAGATGGACACCGTTGGCGACTACCTGGGCGCTGATAAGACAGCTACCAAGGAAAACACCACTGGTAAGACTGATGCAGACGCAGCGAAGGCCAACATGGCTACCAAGCTGTCGAAGCAGGCTATCGCGAAGCAGATCGCTGCGGCTGTTGTTTACAACAAGCCCGTTACCATCAACCGCGCTCCGAAGGTTCCTGGCGTAAACTACTACGTAACAGGTATCAACGTACCGGTAGAGGCATATGGCGACTGGAGATTCGGTAAGGTTGTTACAGTTGAGGGTGTATGGAGCAGCGGCTTGATCCGTATCCAGACTCTGAACGTTAACACAGGTAAGATCGAGAACATCGACTATCGTTTAGGTCTGTCGAATGTTGACCGTGTAAACGGCGATCCCGCTGTGAACGATTTCGTAGCCTTCAAGGTGAACGCTAATAACCAGGTTATCACCCAGATCGTTAGAAATCCGAACAACACCAATAGCAACACCATTTCGGGCTTCAAACTGTACCAGGTTGGTACGTACAATAATGCAACAAACAATGTAC
>CAYPOE010000051.1:0-11316 GCA_964412285.1 uncultured Eubacteriales bacterium
ATGTACTGCCACCCGCGCTCATCGCACAATCGCCGGCAGACAGGCGCGACGGCTCGCGGATGCTCTGCCTCGACCGCCGCACGGGCGACGCCCGGCACCGCGCCTTCGCCGACCTACGCGGTCTGCTGCGCGCGGGCGACTGCCTCGTGCTCAACGACACCCGCGTGCTGCACGCGCGACTCTACGCCGCGACCGACAGCGGTGCGACCGTCGAACTGCTGCTGCTCTCACCCAATGCCGACGGCACGTGGACGTCGCTCGTCAAGCCCGGCAAACGCGCGGCAGTCGGCGCGCGGCTGCGCGTCGGCGATGCGTACGCGACGGTCACGCACATCACGCCGACCGGCGAACGGCACATGTCGTTCGACTGTGCCGACGTGTACGCACTCATGGACGCGCACGGCGACGTACCATTGCCGCCGTACATCACGCAGAAGAACGAACCGTCGCGGTACCAGACGGTCTACGCCAAGGAGCGCGGCAGCGTCGCGGCCCCGACGGCGGGGCTACACTTCACCGACGCGCTGCTCGACGATATACGACAGGGCGGCGTGGATGTACGCTACGTGACGCTGCACGTCGGACTCGGCACGTTCCGCCCCGTCAAAGTCGACGACATCACGCAACATACGATGCACGCCGAACGGTACGCGGTATCAACCGATACATGGGACGCAGTGCAGCGCACGCGACAGCGCGGCGGGCGCGTCGTCGCCGTGGGTACGACGTCGGTGCGCACGTTAGAATCCGTCGCCGCAACGGGCAACCTCTCGGGCGACACCGACATCTTCATCTATCCGCCGTACGACTTCCAGGTCGTCGACGCGCTACTGACCAACTTTCACCTGCCGCGCAGCACGCTGCTCATGCTCATATCGGCGTTCTCGACGCGCGAACACATTATGAACGCGTATGCCGAAGCCGTCGCGTTGCGCTACCGCTTCTTCAGCTTCGGCGACTGCATGTTTCTATCCTAATAGAACGGCGTAGGGTGCGGCATGACATACATCGCACTCGGACGCGACAGTCTGCCCATCTTTGACGATGCCGTACGATGTGACGCGGCCGTCCTCCCACGCGAGATCCACCGTGTAGCCGCCGCGCGCGCAGAGTCCGCGCGCGCTGCCGCTACGCCACTTGTCGGGCAACGCGGGCAGCAGTACGATGCCGCCGTCGCCGTGGCTCTGTAGCAGCATCTCGGCCACGCCCGCGCTGTAGCCGTAGTTGCCGTCGATCTGAAACGGCGGGTGTGAGCAGAGCATATTGGGATACGTCGACTTTCGGAGGAACTGGTCGATGTACTGCCCTGCCTTTGCGCCGTCGCGCAGTCGCGCGAACAGGTTGATGATCCACGCGCAACTCCAGCCCGTGTGACCGCCGCCATTCTGCAAACGGTACTCGAGCGACGCGCGTGCGGCTTCAAACAAGTCGGGCGTGTCGTGCGTGATCAGCGACGCAGGGTACAGGCCGTACAGGTGCGACACATGCCGATGCCCGGGTTCGCGCTCGACCTGTTCGCCGCGCCACTCGAGCAGTCGCCCGTCGCCGCCGATCTGGAACGGGTACAGTCGCGGCAACGCGTCGCGTACGCGCGTCACGATGGCGCTGTCGTGACCCATCCCTGTCATATCGACGAGCGTCAGCAGATTGACAAACGTCTCTTTGATGATCGAGAGATCCATCGTGCTGCCGATCGTGACCGCGCAATACCGCCCTGCCTCGTCGACAAACGTGTTCTCGGGCGACGTCGAAATCGGCGTGACCAAGTGGCCGTCGCATTCGCGCAGCCAGTCTAAGTAGAACGCCGCGCACTGCTCCGTGAGTGGATACGCGGTGTCGCGCGCGAAGTCCGCATCGTTGGTGAACTGCACGTGGTCGAACAAGTGGCGGCAGAGCCATCCGCCCGACATCGGCCAGTACGCCCACATCGCGTAGCCCTCGACGGGCGTGGTGTTGCGCCAGAGGTCGATGTTGTGGTTGGCGGCGAATCCGCCGCAGCCGTAGCGTTCGCGCGCCGTACGCGTACCCGCTTCGGCAACGTCGCGCACGAGGTCGAACAGCGGCGCATGGCATTCGGACAGGTTGCAGGTCTCGGCGAGCCAGTAGTTCATCTCGAGGTTGATGTTGGCCGTGTAGTTGCTGCTCCACGGCGGGAAGAGCTGGTAGTTCCAGATGCCTTGGAGGTTGGCGGCCTGCGTACCGGGGCGCGACGCGGCGATCAGCAGATACCGCCCGAAGTTCCACATCAACGCCGCGAGACCGTTGTCGTCGGGCGCATCTTTGTATCGCGCGATGCGCTTGTCCGTTGGCAGATCGGCGCAACCGCCGTCGCCATGGAGCGTCAGCGACGTGCGGTCGTAGAGCGCGCGATGATCTCGGACGTGCGCGGCATACACCGCGTCGTAGCCGTCGGCGACCGCCGCGTCGATGTACGACAGGCAGTCCATGGGCTGATTGGGCTGCGACTGGTAGTCGACGAAGCTCGTGTCGGCCGCTATGTAGACCGTGACCTCGGATGCATCCTCGATGTGGATCCGCGTGTCCGACGCGCAGAGCTTGCCGTCGGTGACGACTTTCGCCGCCATCTCGAACCGTATCGTTGGCGTATCGGCATTGCGGATCACGACGCCGTCCTGATACAGCGGTGCGCGTCCGTCGATGCGCAGCGTGTCGCCGCCGTCGACGCGTACGCTGTGATACAGTTCGCTATCGAGCGACAGCGACAGCGAAATCGCGTTGCGTTCGCACGTGAGCCGCATGACGCAGACGTTGTGCGGGTGCGATACGAAGTAGCGGTGTACGTACGGCACGCACTGCCAACCCTCGCGCTCGTACTCGACACACACATCGGCACTGCGCATATCGAGTGTGCGCTTGTAGTGGAATATCTGCCCGTTGCGCTGGTTGTGGACGCGCAGGCTCGCCATCGGCATGTACTTCTCGCCGTTACAACCCAGCATCTCGCCCTCGACGATGCATTGCGCATCGTAGTACTTGCCCGCCTTGAGCAGCTCGAACACCTCTTCGATGCGTTCGACGGGGATCGTGCGATCTGCATCTTTGTCTTTGGGCGTACCCGACCACAGCGTGTCGTGGTTGAAGCTGATCGTATCGTTGCCAACGCCGCCGTACACGACCGCGCCGAGTCGCCCGTTGCCGATGAGCATGGACTCCTCAAACGCGCGGGCAGGCGCGTCGAACCACAGTGTGTGCATAGATGCCTCCAAAATTATATAGGATATAGGATGTGCAATAAGGGTCGATGCACGCATCGACCCTTATTGCATGATCATGATTCGGAAGTATTTCTCTACCTATTTCTCTTCTTTCTCTTCGATCCACGCCGAAATCGAACGCATACCCGGCGTATCGATCAGCATCGCGCCCGATGGCATCAGGATGAGCTGTCGATGCGTCGTCGTATGCCGCCCTTTGTCGTCGAACTCGCGGATGCCGTTCACGTCCATGACCTCCGCACCACACAGCACGTTGATCAGACTCGACTTGCCTACGCCGCTCGAACCCATGCATACGATGGTCTTGCACGGCGATAGGTACGCGCGTACGTCGTCGAGTCCGTAGCCCGTGTGTGCGCTGACCGCGTGTACCGCGACATCGGGCGCGAGTTGCCCCACGGCGTTGACCTGCGCGGCGTAGTCGGGCGACAGATCGGCCTTGGTCAGCACGACCACAGGCGTACCGCGCGATAGCGCCGCGGCCTCGAGGTAGAGCGCGAGCCGTTTGACGTTGAACTCTTTGTTCAGCGACGTCGTGATGAATACATAGTCGAAGTTGGCCGCAATGGCCTGTTCGCCGCGCCCGGGCGTAGGGTCACGGCGCGAGAAGAAAGTACGGCGCGGCAGGGTCGACGTGATCATGCTGTCGCCGATGGGATTGTGGTTGATGAGTACGAAGTCGCCGACGGTCGGGAAGGGCTGCGTACCGTTGTAATAAGAAGCCTTCTTGAGCCGACCATAGATGGAACCGTGCGCGCAGACCAGTTCGTAGCGCTCGCGGTGTACAGCCGTGACGCGCGCGGGAATGCCGTTGTATTTCTTGGGCAGATTGTCTGCCGTGAAGCCGTATTGTGCGAGATCTGTCGTGATGCTCCTCTGGGGTTGTACAGCGCATTGCGCTGCGGGTGGATATTGCCTGTCGAGTCTTTGTCATAATAGACCAACCCCTTTCGGAACGAAGTGATAAACTACACGTGAAGCGATAAACTATACGTAGTATAACATAAAACGCCGCGCAATACAACTGTCTTGTTGATCTGCGCGGCGTTTATAAAACAATAGGCCCATGGTTGCACAGACTGTTATTGTCCCTTGCGGATATCCGATAGACTTTTGGCTTCCAAGGTCAGATGTTCAAACGTCATCTCGCCGCCGTCGCCCAAAGGAGATTGAGCCACAATGCCAACCTTAATGCACGGCTCCATGGGAATACGAGCCAATCGGGACATGAGAAACGTTTCCCCATCGAGCGAATAATGCACAGCGAAAACGTTACCCTTGCGCGATAACCGCAACCACACTGTATTGTCGTCGATGTTGACGCCGTTGGAGTCATCGGATGTTCCGTTCGTCATAACCGTGACCACGGATTTCGTACCCAAATCGGTGTATTCAAAACAAGCCTTCGCCCACTTGCGCTCATTTTCATACGCAAATAACACACAGGCGTCATACGTACCTACAAAATCGTGGCTGACCTTTGCTTGGATGATAAAATCGCCACTGATTTCCTGGAATAAAAATGAAGCGTTGCAAGTGATCTCATCCGTTTCAGGATTCACAAAAAAATCCGTTTTAGGCAATGCCGCAAAGGTTATCCGATCTTCTTTGATCTTGTAGCTTGCATGGTTCATAGAACTAAAGGTATTCATAACAAACCTCCCATTGCTTCTCATTGTATGTTGTCATTATTATATCCCCCACAACGCGCGTTTGTCAACCGCATTTTCGGCGCGGATCCCCAGGGCGTGCGCCAACTTTGCACCACAACTGCCTTGTGTATTGCGACAGAACATGTTATAATGGATACAGAAGCCAACGCGGAATCATACCCACCCTTCGGAGGATCTCTATGAACGCATCCGATATTATAAACCGTTATCGCCTTACGGCGCTCGAACGCAACCTCAACACCTACGGCGTCGTCGTACACCTCGACGGCGTCGATACCGAATACCGCTGGCGTGCCGACGACCGCGAATGCCTGTACTCTGCGTCCAAGACGTTTACATCGGTCGCGATTGGTATCGCGCAGGACGAGGGTAGACTGAGCGTCAACGACAAACTGCTCGACCTGCTCCCGCAGTATCGGCCGCACGCGTCCGACGGCACCGAGAACGTCACCGTGCGCGATCTCTTGCACATGGCGGGCGGCAAGTCGCTCGACCACCCGCGCGAGAGCAACCCCGATCTACAGTGCGACTGGCTCGAACGATACGTCAAACAGCCGCTCAATACCCAGCCGGGTACGTCGCACTTCTACACCAACTACTGCACCTACGCGCTGTCGCGCGTGATACACGCCGTATCGGGCGAGGATCTGCGCGATTATCTCGTATCGCGCATGTTTGAACCCATGGGCATATACGGCGTACTTTGGGGCAAGTGTCCGAGAGGCTATACGCTCGGCGGCACGCAGCTCTACCTGCGCACGAGTGAGCTGCACAAGCTCGGCGTGTTGCTACTCAACGGCGGGGTACACAAGGACAAGCGCATTGTGAGCGCGGCCTACGTCAACGCCATGCATACCGACGCGATTTCCACGGCGTCGAGGTCGACGGCGGGTCGGCACGGCAAGGTCGGTTACGGCTACCAAGTGTGGCGGTGCGACTACGTCGGCGAGGACGGCGTACACGCCTACCGCGCCGACGGGCTGTACGGACAGTACAGCATCGTGGTGCCCGACCGCAAGCTCGTGTTTACGCTGACGGGTCATTATGAGGGCGAACACGACGCGATCCAATCGATCTTTGACGCCATTCTCAACACTTAATTTATATGAAGCTATTATTCATGGGCACGCCCGACATCGCCGTGACCGTACTCGACGCATTGCGCGCGCAGTACGAGATCTGCGCGGCGTTCACGCGTGCCGACAAACCCAAGGGGCGCGGCAAGCAACTCCAGTCGCCGCCCGTCAAAGTCTACTGCGAATCGCACGGCATCCCCGTACACCAGCCTACGCGCCTCGATGATGAGGCCATCGAGATCATCCAGGGCTACATGCCCGACGTCATCGCCGTCGTCGCGTACGGCCGCATCCTGCCGCCGCGCGTACTCGCGATTCCGCGCTACGGCTGCATCAACCTACACGTGTCACTGCTGCCCAAGTACCGCGGCGCGGCGCCGATCCAGTGGGCGCTGATCAACGGCGAAACCGTCACGGGCGTCACGGTCATGCTCATGGACGAGGGCATCGACACGGGCGACATCCTGTCGCAGCAGACGATCGAGGTCACGGACGACATGACCCACGGCGACTTGCTGCGCATATCGGGCGAACGCGGCGGGCCGCTGATGCGCGACGCGATCTACGGCTACGTCAACGACGTCATCACGCCCATACCACAGCGCGGCGAGGCGTCGCTTGCGCCAGTCATCACCAAAGAGCAGGAGCGCGTCGACTGGCATAAGCCTGCGATCGACATCATACACATGTTACGGGCGCTGTCGCCGTCACCGCTCATCTACTTCACGTTGCGCGGCAAGCGCATCAAGATTGCCGCGGCACACGCGATCGAAATCGAGGGCGTATCGGCCGAGGCGGGTACGATCCTCCGCGCGGACGGAGACGGTCTCGTCGTGGCGGCCGGGCAGGGCGCGGTGTGCATCACGCGGCTACAGGCCGAAGGCAAGGGTGTATGCGACGTCGCCGCATATTTGCGCGGCAATCCTGTGACGGCCGACCGCGTGGATCTCTGACACGTACGATATTGCACTTTACTATATACTGAGCCTTACTGAGCCTTACTATATTATGGAGGTAGTATGAACTACATCACATGTACAGATTATGATACCATGAGCAAGCTCGCGGCGGAGTTCGTCGCAAACGAAGTCAAGAGCCGGCCTACGTTCGTGCTGGGATTGCCCACGGGTTCGACGCCGATCGGCATGTACAAGCGGTTGTCGTGCATGGCCAACGAGGGCAACCTCGACTTCTCGGGCGTGACATTCTTTAACTTAGACGAGTACTATCCGATCGCGGGTACGCACCCCGAGTCGTATAAATATTTCATGCAGAAGCACCTGTTCGGCAACATCAACGTGAACCCTGCACGGATACACATCCCCAGTGGCGAGGCGGCGGATCCCCAAGCCGAATGCGCGGCGTACGATGCGGAGATCGCAGCCGCAGGCGGCATCGACCTCATGGTCTTGGGCATCGGCGTCAACGGACACATTGGCTTCAACGAACCCGACGTCACGCTGCGCGCCGAGACCCATCTAACGACGCTCACGCAGTCGACGATCGAGGCCAACGCGCGCAACTTCCCGTCGCCCGACGACGTGCCGCGCACGGCGTTGACCATGGGCATGGGCAGCATCTGCCAAGCCAAGAAGATCCTGTTGCTCGCGAGCGGCGAGAACAAGCGCGGCGCAGTCGACGCGATGCGCAGCGGCGCAATCTCGACGCAATCGCCCGCAAGCCTACTCATGTTGCACCGCGACGTAACCGTCATGGTGTGCTAAACGCAGATCCCGCAGATCTATCTTTGCAAAGCCGTAAAGCCCGAAGCGCATTGCGCTTCGGGCTTTACTTATTTTGACAGTTCTACAATTTTTTGACTGGAATATTCTGCGTATATGCTATACAATACCGCAATTATGCGGGATTTTTATAGTAGTTACATAATAAAATTCATAATGCATAAATATATCTTTGTTGTAACCAATCTGTAACCTACAAACGTTACAATTAGTTACAGATACAGCAGTACGCCGTATCGCAGTATGCAACATGCAATAGCAGCAGCATTTAGAAATGGAGGAAGGTATGCAAGGAATCAAAAAGGCAGCCGTGTGGCTCATCGTGACCACATTGCTGTCCACCACGCTGTCGCTCGACGCATCCGCACAATCGATCGAAGCGGCGGACGTAGGCGTAGAGGGCGCGAGTGAGATCACGAATTACGAGATCAACTCCCAAGACGGCACGATCACGGTAGATGCACAGGTCTACGCCGTGGTAGACAACGCAAACAGCGTCACAAGCGGCCAAGACGACGTATACATCGCGGTGCAATTGCCCGGCGATATTTCCGCCGATACCGCGACCCAAGTCGAGACATTCATAGATCCTATATCGCAAAACGATACAGTTGTCAAGAATGAAGCGTCCGAAGCAGTGCGCAACGACAAGATAGACGAAGTACAAGGCGAAGGATATACCGTCGTCGAAACGTTCGATCCCGATGCATCGGCAAACGAGGCGGGCGTGGATTATGCGACGGTTGAAGCCAAAGTCACAGAGACCACATACCGCGAGGTCGTCGTGACGAATCAGACGATTGCATTCGACGCAGGCAAGAACTACGAGAATGTGATCGGCGCGGTGATTGAGCTACAGTGCGATAAGCCGTGCGTCGTCGTCATCAACGGCGTGATCGTATACGTACAGGGCATCCAGAATGGAGACGCCCTGATCGGCACGACCGTCAGCGAGGAGGATCTGCGCAACGATGTGTTCGGCGACTTGAGCGACCAGTACATCCGAGACGACGCGTTCGCCGTCTCGTACGAGGGCGGCAACATCAGGTTGGATCTCTCGAACGTAGATGCAACCCACAATCAACTCAACGTTTCGGTATATGCAATCAACCAGTTCGTGAAAACCGTCACGGATGTCACCGTAAATACCCATCAGTACGACGGACAGAACACGGTGATTTACAAGGACGACGACGGCAAAGAGTATACGCCCGATGCGTCTGGTGAGATCCAAGGTTTCACGCGGCAAGAGAACGGCACGTATACCAAAGAGGAAGTGGACAGCGTTCCCAAATACAATTACATCGCAGTCTCGAACAAAGACGAGGTACGCGAACTGGAGTCCGTAGATGGAAACGGCATGACGAAAATCGACAAAACGGTGAATCTGGTCTACCTCTGGGGCGAGTGGCGCATCGACGACAGAGAAGGCTATAAGACCGACTTTGACGTAGGCTATACAAACGGTCTATTAAAGGCGTTGAAGTTAGCGCCGGGCAATCCCATGGATCAAAAGTCCATACCGTACTATATCTTAAACGATACTGTTTGCGGTTCGACAGGCATCGTAGTGGAGACCCCAAAAATTAAGACCACGACGGTGTCTGCGCAGAACAAAGTGATCGATTCCTGGAAATCGATCGACAACACGCTCGGTTCTCAAACCGAAAAAGGTGAGGGTCTGGGATCGCTGCATCTCGGTCTGAGCGGCTACTTGCTGTACGGCATCCCGGGTACGCCAGGCGGCAACGACGGCAACAACGACCAGAACGACAACGAGAACAACCAACCGCAGCAGCCTACACAGCCGCAACAGCCCGCCGAAACCCCGAACGATACTGCAACGAGCGCGCCTACGCCCTACGAGTGGCCGGACGAGCCGATCGCCATCCCGCAGACCGTCGCCGATCAGGGCGTCGATCCGCGCACCGCGCCGGGTACCGTACGTGCGCAAGCCGCAGACGCCCCCGTGATCATCGAGGACGCACCCGAGCCGTTGGGCGAATCGCCCGCGCTGTCCGCAACGACAGATCAGTCGGCTGTCGAACCTGAACCGGATGTCGTCATAGACGACGCGGCCACGCCGTTGGGCGCAATAGAAGCCGAAGCCGATGCGTCGGAGGCTGTCGTCGGCATGGACATGCCCGCCGTACCGCTCGGCGACGCGCCCTACACGGGCGGCAACGGTATGACGTGGGTCTACGCGCTGCTGATGTTGGCGGCCGCCGCGCTGCTCGGCGGCGCGGCCATCGCGTATCGCAAAGCTGGCGCGAAAGCCTAAAACGCACAAGAATCACAAGAATCTACTACGATCTAGCAATATAATTAAAGTGAAAGCCTCCGTTTTGTTATATCATATGAATATAACATTCACGGAGGCTTTTGATATGATGAACGCAATGCAACGTGTGGTCGCCACACTGCAACGTCAGCCCATAGATCGCGTACCTGTCTACCCCATCCTCTCGGGTATCTCGCGCAAACTCGTCGGCGCTACATACGAGGAGTGGGCAACCAACGCCGACGTCTGTGCTGAAGCATTATACAGGAGTGTCAAAGAGTTCGACCTCGACTGCGTTGTCACGCTCATCGACCTATCCGTCGAGTGCGATGCATGGGGACAGAAGCTCATCTTCCACGAGGACGACGCCGCGCATCCCGACTACAGCGACTGCGTGATCAAGGACATCGAAGACTACGCCAAGATCAAGAAGGTCGACTACCGCGCGAGTGTGCGCATGATGATGCACATCGAGACCTGCCGTCAACTCGTGCAGAAGGCCAACGGCGAGTTCCCCGTCGTGGCGTTCGTATTCGGCCCGCTCGGCACGCTGTCCATGCTGCGCAGTCAGCAGGAGATGTACATGGATCTCTACGACGACCCCGACGCAGTCAAGGCCGCGGCGCGTGAGATCACGGAGACGCTCAAGGACTACGTCAACGCGCTCATTGATACAGGCGTCAACGCCATCATGCTCGACACGCTGTTCGCGAGTGGTTCGATCATGAGCAAGCAGATGTGGAAGGATATGGAGGGCGATCTCGCCAAAGAACTCGCCGACATCTGCCACGAACGCGGCGTACTCGTGATGATTCACAACTGCGGCCAGCGCATCTACTTCGACGCGCAGATCGAGTCGATGAACCCGTGTGCGATCAGCTTCCTGCACGCGCCCGACGACTGTCGCGACTTCGCCGACTGCAAGCAGAAGTACGGCGATAAGGTCACGCTGATCGGCTGCGTACCGCCACCCATGGCGGTCAGCGGCACCGATGAGGAGTGGGTCGCCGAGTGCAAGCGGCAGATCGACATCCTCGGCGCAGGCGGCGGCTACATGCTCGCGACGGGCTGCGAGTATCCGTCGGGCGGCGAGTTCGACCGCGCGCGACTCATGGTCGACGTCGCGAAGAATTATAAATAAAACCGTATGATAGACAATCCCACCGAACCTGATTCTCTGGTCGGTGGGATTGTTTTAGTAAAAACTTGGCTATGGGGAGTATGCTCATTATGCTCGTTTTAGCTCAAAAGGATGCAATCGCAAACTACATTTCGTTCGTACTGCCTATGTCAAGCAGATTACCTTCT
>CAYPOE010000052.1:0-11275 GCA_964412285.1 uncultured Eubacteriales bacterium
CGAACACGCACCCGTCGTCAGGCACGAATGCCGCTCGTACCCTGCGTCCTTCAGGAGTTCGCTGCGGGATGTTATGCATATTGGGCGATTCCGACGACAGCCGCCCCGTCGCTGTGACCGTCTGCGTGAACGTCGAGTGGATACGCCCATCGTCGGCGATGCACGACAGCAGTCCATCGGCATACGTACCCTTGAGCTTGCTCACTGCGCGATACTGGGAGATCAGCGGGATGATCGGATGCGCGTGGCGGAGTTCGTGCAACGCCTCCGCATCGGTAGAGTACCCCGTTTTGCCCTGCGTCTTGCGCGTGGGCGTGAGTCCGAGCGTACCAAACAGCACCTCGCCGAGTTGCTTGGGCGAGTTGAGGTTGAACACGCTGCCCGCCTCGGCATAGATCTGCGCGGCCAAGGATTCTGCCTGTGCGCCCCACTCGTCACGGAGTCTCTCGAATGCGGTTCTATCTGCGCGAACGCCCGTCGCACTCATGCGCTTCAGTACGTCCGACAGCGGCAGTTCCACATCATTGTACAGTGCGTACTGCCCATGTTCGTGCAACAGTCGTGTCAGCGTGTCAGATAACTCGTCGGGCGAAGCGCCATATTTGGTGCATAATGCTTCGGTCGTAAGCACGTTGTCGGGATCGAGTACGTAGGCCATGAGTGCGACTTCTTGCGGCAGTTCGACGTTGGGCGCATCGGATACAAACGACAACTGCTGCTGCGTTGCCGACTGCGCTTGCGACTGTGCCTGTTCGAGTTGCTTGACTACTGAGTTAAAGCCGAGCTGCTTGAGGTACGTCGCGGCGGTCGGCGTGAGCGTCGGCAGTCCGTGCGTGATCTCAACGGGTGCGGTCGTGCAGATCGTCGCCAACGTGCGCGACGCATACGCGTCTTCTTTGCCGGCGATGAGTTTGGCGCGTACCGATGGCGTGATCGACTTATCGTCGATATTGGCGTAGATGCCGTCGAGCGTACCGAAACGAGACAGTAGCGTCACTGCGCCCTTCTGGCCGATCCCCTTGACGCCGGGGATGTTGTCCGACTTGTCTCCCATAAGCGCCTTGAGGTCGACGACTTGCGCCGCCGATACGCCGTAGTGCAGCGACACGTTGTCGGGCGTGTACGTGATGTCGGTCGACAGCGACAGCACACTCACGCCGTCGCGCACAAGTTGCAGCAGATCCGCGTCGCCCGACACCACGGTACACGTACCGCCACTCTCGTTGATGAGTCGCGCCCATGTGCCGATGAGGTCATCGGCCTCGTAGCCAGATATGGCGAGTGCAGGTACGCCGAGATATGCACAGATGTCGCGCGCCATCGGGATCTGCGACAGCAGATCCGCGGGCGTTTCGGCACGCGTACCCTTGTAGCCGTCGTACTGCTCGTGCCGAAACGTCGGCTCGGGCAGATCGAACGCCACGGCGATGCCGTCACACGACTTGACGTACGACAGCAGCGTACGCGTGAACCCGAGTGCCGCGCCGCACGGCTGACCATCGGGTGTGGTCAGCGCGCGCATGGCGTAGTACGAGCGAAATAAGATGTTGGTGCCATCGAGTAAGAAAACCATAAGATATGCCTAACCGTAGGCGACTACTATTTGATGTCGTCGGCTGACAGCAGTGTGCAGTGTGCGCTGCCTTCGAGCAGTGCGGCGGCGGCCGGTATGTTGGACGGCTTGATGATGACATTGGCCGTACCCGGCTCGTGACCCACGAATGCGTAGAGGTACTCGACGCCGATCAGGTGATCATGTAACAGCTTTAGTATTTCGCATAACGCGCCGGGTTTATGCGATACGCGTATAGCGACGACGTCGGTGAGCTTAACGGCGTTGCCGCTGTCGCGCAGCGCATCGGACGCGCGTTCGGGTTCGGCGACAATGAGACGCAGTATGCCGAAGTCCGTCGTATCGGCCAACGACAGCGCCAAGATGTCGACGCCGTGCTCGTAGAGGCAAGTCGTTACGTCGGAGAGCGAACCCATCTTGTTCTCGAGGAATACCGAAATTTGCTTAATCATAAGAATAATCCTTTCGTTGGGATTATGTGATTTTATTTCCTGTTATCAATGACGCGCTTCGCCTTGCCTTCGCTACGCGCAATCGTGCGCGGCTCGACGAGCTGGATCGTCGCGTTGATACCGATCTTGGACTGCATCGCGTGGAAGATGCGCTTCTCGATGACCTCGAGTTCGCGCACGGTATCCGACAGCATACTCGACGTAATCTCGACTTGGATCGTCATCTGATCGAGGTTGTTGACGCGGTCGACGATGATCATGTAGTGCGGCAGCGTACCGCCGAGGTCGAGCAGCACGGATTCGATCTGCGACGGGAATACGTTGACGCCACGGATGATCAGCATATCGTCGGTACGTCCGCGCGGCTTGCGGATGCGTCGCGAGGTACGTCCACAGGCGCAGGGTTCGGGTATGATCTTGGTGATGTCGCGCGTGCGGTAGCGGATCAACGGCAACGCCTCTTTCGTGAGGCACGTGAACACGAGTTCGCCCTCGGTACCGTCGGGCAACGGCTGCAACGTATCGGGGTCGATGACCTCGGGGTAAAAGAAGTCCTCGTTGACGTGCAGACCGCTCTGGCAGTCGCACTCGTACGCGACGCCGGGACCGATGATCTCGGACAGACCGTAGATGTCGTAGGCCTTGATGTTCAGGCCGCGCTCGATCTCTTTGCGCATCTCGTCCGTCCACGGTTCCGCGCCGAACACGCCGCTCTTCAGCGACAGCTTGGTCACGTCGATGCCAGCCGCTTCGAGTGATTCGGCGAGGTACAGCGCGTACGATGGCGTACACGCGAGCAGCGTCGGCATGAAGTCCTGCATGATCTCGAGCTGTCGACCCGTGTTGCCGCCCGATACGGGGATCGCGGTTGCGCCGAGATATTCCGCGCCGTAGTGCGCACCGAGTCCGCCCGTAAACAGTCCGTAGCCGTATGCGATCTGCACGATGGAGTCGCTGTCGGCACCTGCGGCTGCGAGCGTACGCGCCATGGACTCCGACCACGTAATAATATCCTTCTTGGTGTAACCGACGACGGTCTGCTTGCCCGTCGTACCCGATGACGCGTGTACGCGCACGACGTCCTTCATGGGTACGGCGAAGAAACCGTACGGGTACGCATCGCGCAGATCCTGCTTGAGTGTGAACGGCAGCTTGGTGATGTCGTCTATGCTATTTATATCGCCGATGCTCACGCCTGATGAATCCATCTTGCTCGCATACGGCTTGACGTTGTGATAAACGCGTGATACACAGTCCTTCAGACTTGCGCCCTGCTGTGCGCGCAGTTCATCGCGCGGCAGACATTCCACTTGCTTATTCCAAATTGGCATGATAACCCAACCTCAACGCTTCTATATTCATGTCTATGAAACGCGGCTTGACGCAGCGTCCGACCGCTTGTTGCCATTCTTCTAACGAGCCACCCGATCCGTTCATCGCCTTACACAGCGCACCGAGCAGTACGATGTTGGCGCAACGGATGTTGCCTGCTTCCAACGCCAACCCATTCGCGTCGAGTGCGACGGTGTTGACCTTTTGCTTGAGCGTACCCACGATGTCGGCAGGATATGCCGCGCCGCCTTGGATCACGGGCATCGGCATAATTGTCGCCGTCGACATGAGCAGCGTACCGTTCGGCTTGAGGTAGTCGACATACCGCAACGCCTCGAGCTGCTCCATTGCAATGATATAATCGGCGTCGCCGATGTCGATCAGCGGTGAATACACGCCGTCGCCGTAGCGCACGTAGGTCACGACGCTACCGCCGCGTTGACTCATGCCATGTACTTCGCTGATCTTGACGGACTGTCCACGTGCGGCGGCATAGTCACCGATGATGTGCGCACAGAGGATCGTACCCTGTCCGCCAACGCCGCATATTAATATGTTCATGCTATTCATATTATTCATCGACAGACCTCCTGATCGCATTGAACGGGCAGACACTCTGGCACAATCCGCAACCTGTACACGTGGCCTTGTCGATGATCACGTGACCTGTCCCCGCCGTAATCGACGGACAACCCAGCTTGATGCACGCCTTGCAGTTGCGGCAGTTCTCGGGCAGTACCGCGTACGCGCCGCCACGCTGATACGTGGGCAACAACGCACAGGGTTTACGCACGATGATGACGCTGACCGCATCGATCTCACTGTGACGCTTGAATGCCGCTTCGAGCGCGGACATGTCGTACGCATCAACCGTATCGACTTCTTTGACGCCGAGCGAACGTACAAGCGGCTCGAGATCGATCTGATTCGCGGGTTCGCCGCGTATGTTCATGCCCGACGCGGGATTGGGCTGATGACCCGTCATGCCTGTAATCGAGTTGTCGAGGATCAACAACGTGAACGCACCCTCGTTGTAGACCGCGCCCGCAAGTCCCGTCATACCGCTGTGGATGAATGTCGAATCGCCGATCATGGCGAACAACTTATCCGACGGCATACCGACTTTGCTCATACCATGCGCCATGCCGATGCTCGCGCCCATGCACAGGCACGCATCCATGCTCGACGTAGGCGGTAGCGCGCCGAGTGTATAGCAACCGATGTCGCCGAGTACGATCTTCTTCTGCTTATTCAGCAGATGGTGTACGCCACGGTGCGGACAGCCGCTGCACATGACGGGCGGACGGTTGACCACGGCATTCGACGGAGCAGCGACAGGTGCAGCATAGGTCGGTGCGCCGACGGTGGCGTGCGACTGCTTATCGCCGACGTTCAATGTTTTGAGCATAGCGACGCTGTACTCTCCGCAGAGTGGCAGCATGTTCTTGCCATGTACGGTGAGTCCGAGCGTGCGGCAGTATTCCTCGATCACGGGTTCGAGTTCCTCGACGACGAGTAGCGTATCAACTGCCTGTGCGAGTTCGAGGATCTTCTTACGCGGCAACGGATACATCATGCCGATCTTGAGGATAGACGCGTCGGGGAACGCCTCTTTCGCGTAGCAATAACTGATACCGCCCGTGATGATACCGACTTTCTTATCATTCCATTCGATGCGATTCAGCGGCGACTCGTCGGCGTAGTCCGACAACCGGGTCAGCGTCTCTTCTTTTACAACGTGTCGTGCGCGTGCGAATGCGGGCATCGCGACGTACTTGGCGACGTTCTTCTGATACGCGGGTCGCTCATGTTCGACGCGCTCGTCCAATGCCACGGCAGATCGCGCATGGGCGACACGCGTGACGGTGCGCAGAATCACAGGCGTATCGAATCGTTCGCTGAGTTCAAACGCGTACTTGGTGAAGTCCTTGCATTCCTCGCTGTCCGACGGCTCCAAACACGGTACCTTGGCAGATAACGCGATGCGGCGCGTATCCTGCTCGTTCTGCGACGAGTGCATACCGGGGTCGTCGGCGACGCATACGACGAGTCCGCCACCCACGCCCGTGTACGACAGCGTGAATAGCGGATCCGCCGCGACGTTGAGCCCGACGTGCTTCATGCAGCAAGCCGTACGCGCGCCCGCGATCGATGCACCCGCCGCGACTTCGAGCGCGACCTTTTCGTTGGCCGTCCACTCGGCGCCCAGTTCGGGATACTGCGCCGCGTATTCGGTGATCTCGGTCGATGGCGTACCCGGGTACGACGACACGAGCGTCGCGCCCGCTTCGTAGAATCCGCGTGCAATCGCCGCGTTGCCGATGAGTAATTGTTTGTTCATGTTCTCCATAATAAAATAAATAGGCTATTTGTTCTCTGCGTTGATACGCTTGATGCGCTGCGATTTGCCCATACTGCGATCCATCGTGCGTGGCGCGACGATCTGTACTTTCATGTTGAGACCCGTGACGCTGTGCAGCTTAGACTTGATGCGCTTTTCGAGTTTTTCGAGTTCGGTGAAGGATTCGAGTACCGACGCGTCGTCGAGTTCTGTTACAACCGTGATGGAGTTTCTGGATGCCGACTCATCGAGTTCGATCAAGAAGTGCGGCGATACCTCGCTGATCTGCGACAATGCGTAGGCGATCTGCGACGGGAACAGGTTCACGCCGTGGATGATGAGCATGTCGTCGGTACGTCCGACGATCTTGTTCATGCGTACGAGCGTGCGCCCGCACGCGCATGTGTCATAATTCAGCGATGTAATGTCGCGCGTACGGTAGCGCAGCATCGGCAGACCCTCTTTGGTCAGCGTCGTGATCACGAGTTCGCCTGTGGATCCGGTGGGCAGCACCTCGCCCGTGTCGGGATGCACGATCTCTGGATAGAAGTGATCCTCATTGATGTGCATACCACAGCGGCACAGGCATTCGCCCGACACGCCCGGGCCGATGATCTCGGACAGGCCGTAGTTCTCCGTCGCGGTCAGACCCAGCGTCTCTTCGATCAGACGGCGCATCTCGTCCGTCGTACCCTCCGCGCCGAAGAGTCCGACGCGCAGCTTGAGAGTCTCGAGCGGTACGTTGCCGTCGCGGATCGCTTCCCCTAAGTACACGGCGTACGACGGCGTCGCGACGAGTACCGTCGTGCCAAAGTCTTGCATGAGCATGAGCTGCTTCTCGGTCTGCCCGCTCGACATGGGTATGACCGATGCGCCGATGCGCTCGAGTCCCTGATGCAGTCCGAGCGCACCCGTGAAGAGTCCGTAGCCGAACGAGATCTGTGCGACGTCGCCGCGCGTCACGCCCGCCATTGCGACGAGGCGTGCGACACAGTCCGTCCACATGTCGAGGTCGCCGCGTGTGTAAGCGACGACGGTCGGCTTCCCCGTCGTACCCGACGACGCGTGTACGCGGACGACGTCGTCCATGGGTACAGACAGCAGCCCGAACGGGTAGTTCTGCCGCAGATCGTCTTTGGTCGTGAACGGCAGCTTGGCTATGTCATCGAGCGTACGTATGCCGTCGGGTGTGACGCCGCACTCGTCCATGCGCCCGCGATAGACGGGTATGTGGTGGTAGCAGCGTTCGACTGTGGTGCGTAGCCGTTCGAGTTGCAGCGCGGACATCGCGTCGCGCTGCATCGTTTCTATGTGTGTGTCAAACATGTTCTATATCCTCGATAGCATTATAAACCAGATAGTATTATAAACCACGCTTGGGAGTGAACGCGCTCACGAGCGGCGTCAGCACAAATCCGCACAGCATCGCGGCAGAGCCGATGGTCGGCGACATGCCTTGCGCCGCCTTGAATCCCGCGCCGAGCGTTTCACCCGTGAACGTGAACCACAGCGTCGCGCCGAGTACGATCACGAGTGCGCTGACCATGCCGACCCATGCGCCCGACCGCGTCGTCAGACGCTTGCCATAGAGCCCCCAGAAGTACGGGCCGATGAACGATCCCGACACCACGCCCCACGAGAACGACATGAGCGCGATGATGAAGCCGATCTTGAAGCACGCGATGCAGAACGACAGTCCGATGAATACGACGCACAGCACTTTGATCAACACGAGCTGTGTTTTCTTATTCATATCAGGCTTGAGTACGCCGAACAGGTCGACTGCAATCGCCGACGCGCTCGTGAGTACGACGGATGACAGCGTCGACATCGAGGCCGAGAGTACGAGCAACAGGATCAGCGCGAGGAATGCGTTGAGGATGAAGTTGCCGCTCATGGCCGTGACGAGTACGTTGGGCATGACGTTGTCGTAGCCGCCTGTGGGCAGTTCGTTGGCGAGGTAGAGCCGTCCGAATACGCCGACGAGGTACGCGCATACGCCGATCACGAACGCGAACACCGTCGAGATGATCGTACCGCGTTTGATCGACGCGTCGTCTTTGACCGCGTAGAACTTGTGGATCATCTGCGGCAATCCCCATGTACCGACGCTGGTCAGCACGATGAGCGACAGCAGGTTGAACCAATTTTTGCCGCCAAAGATATGCGTGAGGTTCGCGCCATCGTTGGGCAACGCCGCGATGCGATTCAGACCCTCGGTCAGTCCGCCGACCAGATCGTTCTGCAGGATGCAGTAGGTCATTACGGCGACGCCGATCAGCATGATGATGCCCTGTACAAAGTCGGTGATGGCCGTCGCGACGTAGCCGCCGAGTACGAGGTATACGGCTGTGAACAGCGCGATGAACAGCATGAACCAGATCTCGCCCACGCCGGGGAAGATCGCGTTGAACAGGTAGCCGAGACCCATGTACACGCCGGCCGCGTACGGCACGAGGAATACGAAGATGATCAGCGCTGCGTAGAGTTTCATGCCGCGCGATTTGTACCGCGCCTCGAAGAACTCGGGCATAGTGTGTGTGTTGAGCTGGTGCGTGACGTCGCGCGTACGCTTTGCGAGTACAACCCACGCCAAGAGTGTACCGACGACGGCGTTGCAGACGCCGATCCAGATGCCGCCGAGTCCGATTGTCCAGCCTGTGCGCCCTGCATAGCCGATGAAGATGACGGCAGAGAAGTAGCTCGTCCCATACGCGAACGCACTCATCCACGCGCCGACCGCGCGTCCGCCGAGCAAGAAGCCCGACATGGTATTGGTCGTACCGCGCGACTTGTATCCTATGATGATCATCGCTATCACGAACGCCGACAGCGCGATCACAGAAATCGTTTGTAACATACTGTCCCCTTGATATTATGTAACGGGCAATAAGCAATACGCAGCCTACACGCATTGCTTATTGCTCATCACGGATTATTTGACTACAATGTTTACGATGCGCCCTGGCACCAGTATAAATTTGATCATCTGCTTGCCGTCGATAGAGACCGCGATTTTTTCGTTCGCGAGTACTTTCTCTCGCACGACGTCTTCGGTATCGGTCAGTGCAACGGATACGTGACCACGCATCTTGCCGTTGATCTGCACAGGCATGTCGATGACTTGGTCGATCGTCTTGGCTTCGTCGTAAGCCATCCACGGCTGCTGCGACAGTTGCGTCTTGTTGCCGAGACGTTGCCAGAGTTCCTCGGTCATGTGCGGCGCATACGGGTGCAGCATGGTGAGCAGCGCTTCGTACTCACTGCGCGTCAGTGATCCATTTTTGGTCACGGTGTTGATATAGCTCATCATGGCCGCGACGGCGGTGTTGAACTTCATGACCTCGATGTCCTCGGTCACTTTCTTGATCAGCTTGTGCGTATCGCCATTGGTATCGCCGCCGGGTTTGACCAAGTCGAACAGATCCCAGACGCGTTGCAGGAACTTATAGCAACCCGCCAACCCATTCTCGTTCCACGACGTGGATTGATCATACGCGCCGATGAACATCATGTATGTGCGGTATGCGTCGGCACCGTAGGTCTTGACCACGTCGTCGGGATTGACGACATTGCCGCGCGACTTGGACATCTTCTCGCCGTTCTCGCCGAGGATCATGCCGTGCGCGGTGCGCTTGACATACGGCTCGGGCGTAGGCACGTAGCCCATGTCATAGAGCGCCTGATGCCAGAAGCGCGAATACAGCAGATGCAGCGTCGCGTGTTCCATGCCGCCGTTGTACCAATCGAGCGGCAGCCACTTCTTCATCTTGTCGTAATCTGCGAACGCCTTGTCATTGTGCGGATCGATGTAGCGCAAGTAGTACCAAGACGAACCTGCCCAGTTGGGCATGGTATCGGTCTCGCGCTGTGCAGGCCCGCCGCAAGTCGGACACGTCGTGTTGACCCACTCGGTCGCGTTGGCGAGCGGCGACTTGCCGTCCTCGCCTGCGACGAAGCGGTCGAGATCGGGCAGTTCGAGTGGCAACTGCTCCTCGGGCAACGGTACATAGCCGCACTTGTCGCAGTGTACAATCGGGATGGGTTCACCCCAGTATCGCTGGCGGCTGAAGACCCAGTCGCGCAGCTTATAGTTGACCTTGCGCGAACCCAGTTGCTTCTCTTCAAGGATCCCAATGATCTTTTGGATCGCGTCAGGTACGGATAATCCATTGATCAGCGGCGAATTGACGATTGCGCCGTCGCCTGTATACGGCTCGATCTGCACGTCGACAGGACTCTGGACGACTTCGATGATGGCACAGCCGTACTTGAGCGCAAACTCGTGGTCGCGCTCGTCGTGCGCGGGTACAGCCATGATCGCGCCCGTGCCGTACGATGTGAGTACGTAGTCCGCGATATAGACCGGGATTTTAGCGCCGCTGATGGGATTGATCGCATACAAACCCTCGAGCTTCACGCCGGTCTTGTCTTTGGACAGCTCGGTGCGTTGGAAGTCGCTCTTACGCGATGCGGCGAGTTGATATGCTTTGACCGCGTCCATGTTTGCGATGCTACCCGCGTACTTGGCGACGAGTTCATGTTCGGGCGACAGTACCATGTAGGTCGCACCGTAGATTGTATCCGGGCGCGTCGTGAATACGACGATGTCATCCTCTACGGCGTCTGCCTCGGACTTGAGTGCGAAGCGGATCGTCGCGCCTTCGCTGCGGCCGATCCAGTGACGCTGCGCTTGCTTGACGCGTTCGATGTAGTCGACGTCGTCGAGACCGTCGAGCAGCCGCTGTGCATAATCCGTGATGCGCATCATCCACTGGTCGATCTCGCGGCGCACGACCTCCGCGCCACAGCGTTCGCATACGCCGCCGACGACCTCTTCGTTGGCGAGACCGACTTTGCACGATGTGCAGAAGTTGATCGGCATCTTGTGCTTGTAGACCAAGCCCTTCTTATATAATTGCAGGAAGATCCACTGCGTCCACTTGTAGTACGACGGATCCGTCGTGTTGATCTCGCGGCTCCAGTCGAACGACAGGCCGATCATCTTGAGCTGCCGACGGAAGTTGTCGACGTTGTTCTGGCAGACGATCTTGGGGTGGATGTTGTGCTTGATCGCGTAATTCTCGGTCGGCAGACCGAATGCGTCCCAGCCCATGCAGAATAGCACGTCGTAACCCTGCATACGACGCTTGCGCGCGACGATGTCGAGCGCGGTATATGAGCGTGGCGCGCCGACGTGCAGACCGTTGGCCGACGGGTACGGGAACTCAATGTTAATGTATACCTTGGGTTTGCCCGTATCGCCGTCGACGGCGTAATACGTGCCCTCGGCATCCCAGATGTCCTGCCATTTTTTTTCTATGGCATGAAAGTTGTATTCCATGATATGATTCACTCCATCAGGATTCGATTTGGATCTCTTTGCCATCCGCCCAGAGGCGCTCTAAATTATAGAAGTCGCGCGTCTCGCCGTAGAAGATGTGTACGACGACGTCTTTATAGTCGAGCAGCACCCACGTTGCCGACGTATAACCCTCTTTGTGATAGTTGATGTCGGTAGGCTGTTCGTAGAGATCGGACTTCTCGACAGCTTCTTCGACAGAATCCGCGAGCGCC
>CAYPOE010000053.1:0-11253 GCA_964412285.1 uncultured Eubacteriales bacterium
TGATAAACAATATTTTTGAATCAAATATATTGTTTGCGTTTTCTAAAGCCTTTGTCCTGCAAAGAGCCTCTAACTCCCATGCTTTATTGGCTCTGTCGGCAACTTGAAACATCTCTTCAATGTTCATGGAAAGCTCGTCGCTTGAAATTCTACTGAGGGCTTCATACGCAAAAACCTGCCCATCAACCAAAGATACAATGGGTTGATAAACGGATTTAATATATTTTCCGTCAAGTATTTTATTAAGTTTTTCTATGTTTTTATCAGCCATATATTTTCTCCTACTATGCAACGAATGAATAACATATCTATTCTTAGTATAGTGGAAGAGCATAAAAATGGAAATCATATTTAAGTAAAATTCAAGTAAAAACACATTGGCTCTTTGCCAAATATAAATCCTCTGTACCAAAAGTATACCAGAACCGAATCGCCATGTCGAACGCTTTCCAGCCCTGCCTTCAATCCGCTTTGCTGAAAGCAAAAAGCGGATTGAAGGCTTGCTCGTGCGTGCATTGGCGTGTATTTGCTACGCCGTCTGATTGACAAAGTCGATTATATACCGCCACTCGCCGTACTTCTTTTCATGATCGATCAGCACGCCGTGGGTGAGGCCGATGCGCAGCAGGCAGGTGTTGGGGTCTTCCTCGTTGACGTGGCCGCCCTCGTACCAGGCGGCGAAGGCTTCGCGCAACTTGGTCATCATGGCTGCATTCGATGCATCGCGCACGTGGCCGAGGTTTTCGCCGACGCCTAAGGCAGTGAACCACTCGCCGCAGACCGAGACTTTGGGGTTGGCCGCGATCTGCTGCATCTTGTTCGAGAGCGTGTACGTGACGACGTAGAATGCGCCGTCTTCGTAGTAGCCGTCCACGGTGCGGACGTAGGGCTGCTCGCCTTGCGTCGTCGCGATCGAGATCAGGCAGTCGTGGCCGAAACGTTCGATTATGATTTTGTTTGCATCAGCGTATCTATCCATGTGATTTCCTCCGCATTCTTATCCAATATTCTTATCCAATCAGGATTTGAATCAGTATTTTTGCATCGGTGCATCGGGATGTTGCCCATGCTATGCGTGTCTGTCATCGCATAAAGGCATCCACAATTCCATGTAGGCGGTTTCGGGCGAACTGTCGTAGTACATTTCGGCCGGAACATCGCTCATTGCGATTTCATGTTTTTCGAGCCACAGCCCGCTAAACTGGATCGCTTTATCCAACGCGATCGTCACCAACTGCTCGAAATTCTCTGACTCAAACCCGCAGACGACGTATTCCCGCGCAGCAAGCTGCCATGTTTCAAAGCGGGGATGTTCTTCTGTGGAATGTCCTTCGCGCAGCTCGACCTCCGCTCCGGCGAAGTACGTGAAATGTCCCGCCGCCGCGTCAAAGCCATGCGCGACGCCCAATTCACGCGCGCCCGGTATGCGCGGAATATGTTGCTTTTCGCTGTGGAACCGACCCCAAATCTCACCCGGCACATCTACTCCCGTGGCTTCTCCGACAGGTAGTTGTTCCGCGATGGGGACGACGCCCGATACGCCCATGAATACGATGGGCTGCTCGATCGTCTTACGGTGAAACTCCAGCACGATGCCGTCGGTGATGAGGGGTACGCCCTCGTCCATCATCACGTAGTTCAACAACAGATCGGGCTTGGCAAAGTGATTCAGCATAACGGGATGCTCTCGATAGGCTTCCGGCGTCATGCCATAGGCCTCTTTGAATGCCCTGGTAAAGGTTTCGTGGCTCCCGAAGCCGCAATCCAATGCGACGTCTAAGATGCGGGTTTGCGTGTCCTGCAGCGACTTGCAAGCGTGCGCCAATCGGCGCAGTCGAATGTATTCCCGTACAGATTTCTTTACAAGACGAGAGAACAGTCTTTGAAAATAAAAGACCGACAACGCAGCTTGTTTTGCAAGCTGCTCAATTTCGATTTCTTCGCTTATGTTCGTTTCGATATAGTCCAACGTTGTCTGTATCGCTTCCCATGCGTGCATGATGTGCACCTCCCTTTCGTTTACAGTATACAGTATATCATGGAGGCCATTGCTTCGCTTGATGCGCTCTGCCTTTTTTTCGCAGAGTACGCCAAGCGGCGTCATCATGCCGCATGGTTTTTGTTCATCTCTACTCGATGCTGCTCGATTTCTAATTCAATTGAATCCAGTAGATCTGCTGTGGCACGCCGTCGTGTTCGTTCTCGCGCTCGAGTACGCCGCCGCAGCGCATCATCGTACGTGCCGACGCAAGGTTGCTCTTGTCGCACGTGAGCATCACGGCGGGTAGATCCATCTCGCGCGCCACGTCTAAGACGAGCCGCAGTTGTGCCGTACCGTAGCCCTTGCCTCGTTCGGTCGGACGCACGTGGTAGCCGATGTGGCCGCCGTGCTCGCGTAGGAAGTCGTTGAGCGTGTGGCGCAGTTGAATCGTACCCATCACGCGCCCGTCGGACGGCCTGACCGACACGTACGTACTCCCGCGCACGCCGTCGTCGGACGGTTCGCGCGTTGCGACATTCTGTACGAGTGCGAGCCACTCGTCGAAGTCGGCGTGGTTGTCGAGGCCGCAGCTGCCGTTGATGCGCGGGTCACCATGGTCGATGCACTCGCGGCGATAGTCCCAGATCTGCTGCTGCAAATCTTTGGATGGTTTCATTAAGATCAGATCATACATACTTGTTGTCCTCACAGAAAGCTCACGCGCCGGATTTCGTCGTAGAATAAGTCGTATACGTTGCATCCGCACAGCTCGTCGAAGTATCGCTTGAGCGCGAAGATGCTGTCCCACTTGCGCAGCGTGTGCTCTTTGAACCCATACCGCCGCGTCACATCGATGAGCCGCACATCGATCAAACACACGCCCGCCGCAAGGCACATCGAGTCGCCGAGCTGCACGAGTTTGTCATAGTCGTCGTAGGTCGCCCCTGCGACGAACGACTCAATCGTGTGGAGTTCGTCGGGTGTGCAGTCGGACGCGTCGGCGTCGCGCGGCGCGACGTCTTGGTACGGGAACGAGTGCGTCAGGCAGACGCGGGCGACGTCGGCGTAGCCCTTGCGCATCAGGAGCTCGTAGCCTGCAATCGTGTGATGCAGACGGCGCACGCCCTCGTAGCGGCCGACGTCGTGCAGCAGTCCGCACGCGTACGCCTTCTCTGCATCGAGTCCGCAGCGTGCGGCCACGGTTTCGGCCATGCGCCCGACGACGCGCGAGTGTTCTACCCATGGCCCCGGGTTGCATTCGTATGCCCACGCCAATAAGTCATCGGCCTCCTGCCGCGATGGCAGCTGTCTCTGCTGTGTTATATCGCTCATGCGTCACCTCGCGTGCAAATATAAATGATTTCACGATGCAGCTCGTCCAACGGCGTCTTATCGTACCACGCGTACCGCTCGGTGATCACCATGCCTGCGCGCTCGACTTCGACGGCGAGCTGGTCGGCGTAGTAGTACTTGAGCTGCATATCCTCGGCGATGCGCTGTGTATGGCCATCGGGGTAGGTGATCTCGAACGCGTAGTGCGGGTAGATGATCTGCTTGGACGTATCGATCCGATCGCCCCACGTCTTTTTGACGACGTAGTTGCCCGTGACTTGGTCGCGACGCTCCCACTGCACGGACTCGGGGTAGCACCAACTCTGATCCATCACAGGGAATGGGTTGAACACGTTGGCGATGTAGACGCCATCGTCAGTGAGGTGGTCGCGGATGCACACGAGTGAACTGCGTATATCGGCATCGTCGGTGAGTGCCTGAAACGCGCGGAACGGCGCGATGATCATGCCGAACCGCTTGCCCAAGTCGAACTGCGCCATATTGCCGCGCACGAGTTCGACGCGCGCAGCCACATCGGACGGTTCACGCCCGAGTTTTTCGCCGAATACGCCGAGCATAGACTCGGACAGGTCTAACCCCGTCACGTTGAACCCTTCGCGCGCCAACGCCAACGCCACGCGTCCTGTGCCGCAGCCCAGTTCGAGGACTGCGCCGTGCGGCTGCTGCTGTCGTGCGTAGTCGAGGTAAAACGGGATGTCGGCAGACAGGTTGTCGCGCTCGTCCACGTCATAGAGCCATGCCGTGCTTTCGTATGTGTTTGCCATATGTCCCCCTATATGTTTCACGTGAAACAATGTTATGCGTCCTGCTGCTCTTTCTGATACAGCGCGTTGAAGTACGCGTCGCTGTCGAGCAGTTCGGCGAACGTGCCTTGCGCAACGATGTCGCCGTCACGCATGACGACGATGTCGTCGAAGTCCTGGATCGTATGCAGCCTGTGCGCGATGGCGATCACCGTACGTCCGCGCAATCGCCGCATGATCGCGCCGAGTACGGCGCGTTCGGTGAGGTTATCCATAGCCGAGGTCGCTTCGTCGAGCACCACGATGCGTGCGTCCGAGAACCACAGCCGCGCGAGTGCGAGCCGCTGCCGTTCGCCGCCCGAGAGCGTCATACCCTTTTCGCCGAGCGCAGTATCCAGCCCGTCCTGCATCTTGGAGAACCACTCCCCGAGTTCGACTGCGTGCAGTGCTTCGATGATGCGCACGTCGTCGACTGGGTCGTCGAATACGATGTTCTCGCGCAAGGTGCCGTCGAACACGGGCGCGTCCTGTGTGATGTAGAAGATGTGGTCGTAGTAGCTCGTCAGCGCGATGTCGCCGAGTGCCATGCCGTCCACGCGGATGCAGCCGTCGCACGGCTTGATGAGTCCCGTCAGCAGCTTGGCGACGGTGGATTTCCCCGAACCACTCTCGCCGACGAGTGCGACGGTGCCGCCGTTCGGGATGCGCAGGTCGAATGCGCGCAGCACGGTGCGTTCGCCGTAGCGGCACGCGACGCGGTCGAATGCGACGTCGCCGCGCACCGTTTGCACGTGCTGCCCGTGCGTCAGATGCGCGTCGTCGGGCGCGTGCAGGAATGCGCGGTAGCGGTCGAATGCGGCCTTGTCGAGTTTGAGGTCGATGTAGAGTACGTTGAAGATGGCGATGGGGGTGTACGCGCCGTCGGTCAGCGTGATGAGTGCGACGACTTCGCCGATGCTCAGCGACTTGGACTGCCACGCGTAGACGATGATCGCGATCTTGATCAGGATCACGAGCAGCGCGAACAGCGTGAAGAACGCCTCGTGGATCATCTTCATGCGCACCTTGGATGCGACGATTTCGCCTTTGGCCGCGTCGGCCTTGCGGATCTCGCTCTCAAAGCGTTTGTTCAAGCGAAACACGACGAGTTCCATGAAGCCGCGCACCAAGTAGCGGTTGAGTGCTTCTTCATTGGTCAGGATGCGTTCTTTGATCTTGTAGAGCGCCTTGAGCAGCACGTTGGTGATGACGAATACGACGACGTAGCCGGCCAAGATCGTCAGCGTGATGGCCTTGCTGATGCCCAAGATGAACAGCATACTGAACAGCATGGACGGCAGCAGCTCGCGGATCAGCCGAAACCAGAAGCCGTACAGGATGCCGCGCCCTGCGTACGCGCCGTTCTCGATGCGTTGCACGAGCTGTCCTGTGCCGATGCCTTGGTACGCGGCGTAGGCAATCGTGCTGATCTTTTTGAGTGCGGCGAGTTTGAGGTCTAAGTAGATGCCATGATGCAGCGCTTGATCCGGGATGTTGTCGAGGTAGTTGAGTCCGCAGAGCAGGATCAGCGCGCCGCCGTAGAACAGCGCCATAGACAGCGAGAACGTGCCGTCGGTGAAGCGGTCGACGACAGTCGCGAAGTATCGCGCGACAAAGCTCCCCAAGAACGAGGTCGTGATGCCGAGCGCGAGGTAGATCAGGATGGTATTTCGGTTTTTGCGTAGTACGTCGCGTAATACATGCGTTTTCATAACTGCACTCCTTGTGATCTTGTTGTGATTGGCGATAAAACCATCCGGGAGAGTACAGTTGTGACTGTCAGCAGGCAACTGCTATTGCTCAGTACGGTTCGCCGACAGCTTCATCAACTGTACTGAGCAGTTATGGCTTTGCGAATCCATGGTGGTCTCCTTTGTGCGTAGTCACGCACGATTGCGTCAGGCGCCTATAAACATGCGTGCCATGTCGATGTATTGTTGCCAGTCGACGCGGTCGAACGCGGTCGTGTCGATGCGGATGATCTGTCCGCCCACGTCGAAGTCCGCAAGTGCACTCACGCCGCGCGCGAACGATTCAAAGTCGACGGTGCCGAACGCACGATTGGCGGGTTCGCGCGTACCGTTTTGCTCTCGCGCGTAGAACCGCTCGTACATCACGCGCAGGTCGCCGATCAGCATAAACGTCAGCGGCGCGTACCCGCGCTGCTCGATCAGTTTATTAAATACGACGGCGTCGCCCGTGTTGAAGTTGCTCTCGAGGATCAGCGGGATGTTGGTCGCCATGAGATGATCCGCGATATGCGCCATGAGTCCCAACGTGGCGCGGCTGAGCGTGAGGCTGTCCTCGCGCGTGTGGATCGTGATGTGGTCGCCGAGTACCGACTTGATCGTGTCCTTGTTGAACACGGGGATGCCCAGCTCTTCGGACAGTCGGCGCGAGAACGTAGACTTGCCGCCCGCGACGTAGCCCGCTACGAAAATCATCTTGCCCATGATATACCACCTTCCTGTCGCCTAACCCTCCACGACTTCGCTGTACAGTGCATCGGACAGATAGCACCGTACAGCCATCGCGCGAATGTCAATCATATCGTCGGGCAGCGCGGCGACCGCGAACCACGCGAGTTCCGAACACTTGTCAGGCTCGGTAATGCGTGGCGTACCCTTGTACTGTTCCACAACGAAGTAGATGTCGTAGTACGTGCGCCCACCGCCCACGCCGACGCGGTGCGACAGATGCACAAAGCGCATATCATGCTCACTCGCGTCGATACCCAGTTCCTCTGCGCATTCGCGCGCCGCCGCCTGTGTAGCGGTCTCTCCCTCGTCGACGTGTCCGCTCGCGGCGACGTCCCACTTGCCGTCCATGTACCCCGTACCTTGTCGTCTGTGCAGCAGTATCTCGGTGTGCCCATCGACTTCGCGCAGTATCATGGGGAATACGGCCGATAATGTTTTATAGTGTTCGCTCATAAGTTTTCTCCGATGCTCCTGATGTCTTGGATCGTTACTTCCCTACGCAGAACCGACTGAAGATGCTGTCCACAATATCCGCACCCACGTCCGCGCCCGTGATGCCGCCCAAGCGTGCGGCGGCATAGCGGATGTCGTCGACCGCGTAGTCCGCGTGCAGACCTAGCCCAAGCGTACCCGCCGCCGCGTGTACGAAGCCGAGCGCCTCGTGTACCGCGTCGATGTGGCGGCGGTTGTAGAGTTCGGTATGCGTCGGCGCGTAGCGGTAGCGTTCGGCGAGCGTGTCGAGCAGCTCTTTCACGCCGCGCCCCGTCTTGGCGCTCAGGTTGTAGACCTCAATCGGCGCACCGCTCATGTTGAGCGGAGTCGGGCGGCGCAAGTCGCACTTGGTGCGCACGATGAACGTGCTGCGCTTGCTATTGCGATCGCCTTCGCCCTTGGATACAAAGACGCCGATGACAGTCGGATCATCGTCGGCGGCGATGCAGTCGAGTACCACGTCAGCACGGAGCATGGCTTGCCTTGCCCGCTCGATCCCGAGCAGTTCGACCCGGTCGTGCGTGTCGCGGATCCCCGCCGTGTCGGTCAGATGAAACAGTACGCCGCCGTGTACGAGCGATGCGTCGACGGTGTCGCGCGTGGTGCCGGGGATGTCGGTGACGATGCAGCGTTCCTCGCCGAGCATGGCGTTCATCAGCGACGACTTGCCCGCGTTGACCGCGCCCGTGAGCACGACGCGCACGCCTTCGCGGAGGCGGATGCCGTCGTCGGCGTGGGCGATGAGCGATTGCAAGTCGGCTTCGACTGCGCGCAGTCGCACGAGGAGCGCGGCCTCGCTGTACTCCTCGAGACCCTCTTCGGCATAGTCGATCGTCGCGAGGATGTCGGCGACCATGTCGATCAGCGTCTGCCGTATGCCGTTGATGCGCGCGGACACGTCGCCCGACATCTGCGTCATGGCCGCGACGTGCTGCGCCTCGGTCATCGCCGCGATCACGTCGCCCACGCCCTCGGCAGTCGACAGATCCATGCGCCCGTTGATCACGGCCCGACGCGTGAACTCGCCGGGCTGCGCGGCGGTAGCGCCCGCGCGGAGTGTCGCTTCATATGCGGCGCGGGTCACATACTGCCCGCCGTGGACGTAGAACTCGACCATGTCCTCGCCCGTGTACGAACGTGGGGCTTTGTAGAATACGCAGCAGCAGTCGTCGAGCACGCGGTCGCGCGATTCGTCGTAGTAGAGCGTACCGCGCAGCATACGTCCGGGCGCACACTGGCTCCACGGCTTGTACCGGGGTACAAAAACGCGCGTCGCTACCGAGGTAGCGTCCGCGCCCGAGATACGTATGACAGCGATGCCGCCGGTACCGACCGGCGTAGAGATGGCTGAAATAAGCATATATGGATAATAGGAGTTGTAAGTTGACGGCGAGTTTACGGTCGGGGTGATCCGCCAAACACATCAGCGTTTATACTGCACGACAACGCGGCGGTTGGGTTCTTCACCGATGGAACGCGTCGTGACGCTCTTGTTGCTCTGCAGCGCCGAGTGTATGATGCGGCGCTCGTACGGCGTCATGGGATCGAGCGTGATCTCGCGCTTGAACCGCGCGACCTTGGTCGCGGTCGTGTTGGCGAGCTGCTTGAGCGACTTCTCGCGACGCGCACGATAGCCTTCGCTGTCGAGCGTGACGCGACGGAAATCGTCGGACGCGCGGCCGCGGTTGATGTAGAGGTTGGCGATATACTGGATCGCATCGATGGTCTCGCCGTGACGGCCAATGATGCTGCCCTTTCGACCCTCGACGGGCTGCGTCTCGATGCGCACATCGAGTGCGATGCGGTCGCCGTCCTCGGATGCGTCGACGCCGCACTCGTACCCGAGTAGGCTCACGATGCGTTCGACATATGCAGCCGCCGCGGCTGTCGTGTCGCCGCCAGTCGCCGTATCGGTTTCGCCAGCGCCGCCGCGCGGCGATGGTTCGGATGTAGTGACGGCGGGCGATGGCTCGGGCGTGGGTGCGACGCGCGGTTCGGGCGCGACTTCAGTGACCTCGACGCGCGCACTCTTGGCGCCGAGTCCGAACACGCCTTTGCTGCCTTCATCGAGTACCGTAACGGTCACGTTGTCGCGCGATAGTCGCAGCTGCTCGAGCGCGGCATGAACCGCGTCCTCGACCGTCTTGCCCGTAATGATGATTGTACGAAGATTAGACATAGTTGCACTCTAATTTTTGCCCTTCTTCTTGTTGTTGTTCTTGCTGTTCCTCATGCCGATCGGCGCGTTATTGGGCTGCGATTTTTGCGACTCTTGCGTGTCTGCCGCGCCGTCGTCGTCAGACGCTTCCGTGTCGTCGTCAGACGCGGGCTGCTCGATGGCTTGAACCGCTTCGGCGGCTTCGGTCTTGGAATCGGCGACGGCGGGTTTGGCGAACATATCGGGGTCGGTGCGCTTGAAGTAGAGTGTGAGTCCGAAGCGCGCGAGCATATCGGTTACGCCCGAGATGATCCAGTACAGACCCATGCCCGCGGGCAGTGAGAAGCAGAAGACCACCGACATGAGTGGGAACATGATGTTCATGGTGGACATCGTATTGTTCTGCTGCTCGGCTGTCTGGGGCTGCATCGACTGCATGAAGCGGTTGGACAGGTAGGACGATACGCCCGACAGGATGGGGATGATCCAGAGTACGGACAACTCGCGGAAGTTGGGTACCGACGCGAGGTTGAGTCCGAGGAAGTCGAAGTTGATGACGGGGATGTTGAGACCAATTTGCGAGAGGATCTCGGGGAATTCGCGCAGATAGTTGGCGAGCACGATTTCGCTCGTCAGCACGTTGTTGGCGATCTCGACGCCTTGCGCCGTGAGTGCCTCAGTCACGAGCTGTTGAATCTGCGTGATGGCCTCGGCCGACACGCTGTACATGTGCGTGAGCGGACGCATGATGACTTGATACAGGCCGATCATGATGGGGAACTGGATCAGCAGCGGCAGACAGCCCGCTACGGGCGATGCGCCGTGCTTCTTATACAGTTCCATGGTCTCTTTGTTGAGCTTTTCTTTGTCGTTCTTGTACTTCTTTTGCAGGGCTTGCAGCTCGGGGTTGAGCTTTTGCGTCTTGGCCATCGACTTCTGCTGCTTGTAAGACAGGGGCAACATGACGATCTTGATGATCAGGGTGAAGACGATGATGGCGACGCCATAATTTTCTACTAACCCGTATAGGAATGCGAGTAGCATTCCGCAGGGGACTGTGATGATTTGCATATACGGATAACAGGAGTCTCAAGAAGCGTCGTGATAAAAAGTAAACGGCTTTTTGGTTTCCTTTTTATAGACGCGTGACGGTAAGTTTGCGGTCGGGGTGATGCACCAAACACAGGCATAGCGCAGACTACGTGGGTGATGCACCAAACACGGCGACCGTGTAGGCGTACAAGAACGGCGTAATCGCCCTCACTACGGCGATGCCGTCACGCCCGCCAGAAAACGCCGTTGAAGCGTTCGGCGTTTTCTGGCGGTGCTTCTGCTTCTGCACGTTGTTCATGCCTCATCCACCCCGCCGCGCGAAAACGGATTGCAACGCAGGATGCGCCATACGGCCTTTGCCGTACCGCGCAATGCGCCGTACTTCTGAATCGCATCCATCGCATACCGCGAGCAAGTCGGGTAGAACTTGCAGCTCGGCCGCTTGAGCGGCGAGAGGTAGCGGCGGTACAGGCGGATCAAGAACAGTAGCACCTGTGACATGTTGGCGGATTACTTGCCTTTGCCCACCGGCGGCTTGGCGACGCTCGCGCGCAGCAGCTTGTCCATCTGGCGGCGAATGTCGGGGAACGGCGCGGCGAGCAGCTCGGGTTTGGCGACAAGCACGTAGTCGCGACCGACGGCGGTCGGCTCGTGCAGACGATACGCCTCGTAGAGCAGTCGCCGCGCGCGATTGCGCTGCACAGCCTTGCCGACCTTCTTGGTCACGGTGATACCGAGACGATTTGTGCTCAGGCGATTGGGTAAACAGAATATGGTAAATAGGGCGCCATGCTTTTTAACGCCCTTGTAATACGCACGCTTGAACAGCGTGTTCTGTCGTAGACTGACGGTGCGTTCCACGGGGATGTGATCCTGTGATTACGCGGAGAGTACCTTGCGACCCTTCTGGCGGCGGCGCTTCAATACGTCGCGTCCCGAAGCCGTGCTCATGCG
>CAYPOE010000054.1:0-11230 GCA_964412285.1 uncultured Eubacteriales bacterium
CATGAAACGTTTGGCAGTTGCAGCGATACTCTGCGTGGTATTGCTGTTGGGCATGACGGTCAGCGCGGCTGACAATGTTGTTGAGAAATCCGGCGTTAAGATTTACGTAGACGGCGAACGCTTAGAACTCACCAATCCCGTGATCAACGTGAACGGTAGCAACCTCGTTCCGCTGCGCGCATTGGCCGTAGCACTCGGCGTTGACAACGATGCAATCGATTGGGATGACGAGACCAAGACAGCTACACTGCCTTTGGACGACGAAATCGCGATTGTGATCACGATGGACGTCGAGGAGTTTACGATCGGCGACGAAACCTTCGCATCGACAGTCGCCCCCACGAACTACAAGGACGGTCTGTATCTGCCCGCGCGTTCGATCGCCGAGGCATTAGACTACATCGTCATGTGGGACGAGGGTACACAGAGCATCATCATCCGTGACGCCGAGCAGTACGAGGCGACCAAGGCGCTGCTGTCGCAGGAGCCCAAGGCCATCGACCGCATGGACATGACGGGCGAGATGAACATGACCGTTGAGGGCATGGATCTGAGCGTTGTCGTTGGGATGAACGCCAAGATGGATCTCAAGAACATGGTCATGGCCATTGAGACTGTCGTAGATATGGCTGACGAGACGCAGGAAATCACGATGTACTACGACAGCGAGTACATGTACATGGTTGTAGGCGAAGAGATCCAGAAGATCAACATGGCCGACATGGGCGCATCGTTTGCAGACATCTATGCATCGCAGAACCTCGTCGCATTGGATGAGGAGTACCACGACCTCTACGCCGCTATGTTCAATGTTGAGGTAGACGGCGATACCATCATCCTGTCCTCCAACGCACTGACCAGCGACCTGATGGACTCGCTCGTGAGCAGCCTGTTGAGCAATGCGCTGGGTGGTGAGGTTGTCGCCCTGATCGATGGCATCTCCATCGACGACGCTTCGATCGTTACCTACATCGACTCCAAGACGGGCGCAACCACAGGCACCGACATGGCTATGAAGATCACCATGAGCATCATGGGTCAGTCCATGACGATGAGCATGGAAGGCGCATTCGAGATTGACATCAACGCCAAGGGTTCGGTCAAGATCCCCGCGGACGTACTCAAGAACGCCGTTGAGGTTACAGCTGACATGGCTCCCGAAGCCGTAGCGGAATAATCCAAATTCACAGCAGCACAAGCATACAAAGGCACGCCTCGCGCGTGCCTTTTTGATAAATGCACCCAAAAGCCCGTCACTTTTATAGCAGCTTCTTACACTCCCATCATCTATGGTGCCTTGCACGTACTGTAGACTTAGCGGACACGCTTCTATAAAAGTGCCGTAAAAGCCCGTCACTTTTATAGCAGCTTCTTACACTCCCATCATCTATGGTGCCTTGCACGTACTGTAGACTTAGCGGACACGCTTCTATAAAAGTGCCGTAAAAGCCCGTCACTTTTATAGCAGCTTCTTACACTCCCATCATCTATGGCTGGATTCTTTGGTTTCTTTGATTATTCAAAACCCGGGCGCGGCGTCTCGAAAGAAGAAGTCGGTGGCCCACCGTTTATCGTATTCTGGCAGGTACTCGGACGCAAGTGGACGAAATTGATCCAACTCAACCTGCTCTATATCCTCTGTACGCTGCCCGTCATCGCGCTCGCATTCCTGTTCGCGCCCATTGCCCCTGAGGTGGTCGGCGAGGAGTCCATCCTGTCGCTCTACATGTACCAGATCGGCGCGACGCTCTACATCGCCGTCGTCGGATGCGCGCCCATCTGCTGCGGCATCGCGTACGTGTTGCGCAATTTCGCGCGTGAGGAGCACGCATTCGTACTGTCGGACTTCCTGGAACAGATCAAACTCAATTGGAAGCAGTCGCTGCCGCTTTGGCTCATGGACTTGGCCGTCACGTACGTAATCTTCGTGGCATACAACTTCTACAGCATCAATGCCGAACTCGGCACGATATACGCCGTCGCACAGTGGCTCGTCGTCGCGGCCGGCGTGATCTACTTCCTCATGCACTTCTATCTCTATCAACTCATCGTCACGTTCGACATGAAATTCAAGCAACTGCTGCGCAACGCGTTCATGCTCGTATTGGCCAAGTTGCCGTTCAATCTGCTGCTGCTGTTCGCTATGATCGGCATCGGGCTACTCGCGTACGGTTGGGGCGCGTGGATCGGCTTCGCAGTGTTTGCGCTGTTCGGTACGGCGCTGCTGTCGTATATCGCCAACTTCTACGCCAACAACGTGATCTATAAACTGCTGATCGAACCGCAACTCCCACCCGAAGAGAACTACGACAGCGCATTCAAAGATTAAGAGTCAAATACACATGAGCAATACGTTTACACTGTTAAAACAAAAGGGTCGCGCGCGCGCAGGCATATTGCATACGCCGCACGGCGACGTGCATACCCCCGCATTCATGAACATCGCGACGGCTGCGGCCATCAAGGGCGGCGTATCGACGCTCGACCTCGAGTCCGTCGGCTGCCAGATCATGCTCTGCAACGCGTACCACCTGCACGTGCGTCCGGGCGACGACACCGTGAGACGGCTCGGCGGACTCCACACCATGACCCACTGGTCGCGCCCGATTCTGACGGATTCGGGTGGCTTTCAAGTCTTCTCGCTCGCCAAACTCAATAAGATCACCGAAGAGGGCGTCTCGTTTGCGTCGCACGTCGACGGTCGACGCATCTTCATTGGGCCTGAGCAGTCAATCGCGATTCAGCAATCCCTCGGCTCGGACATCGCGATGGCGTTCGACGAATGCATCCCCAACCCGTCCCCATACGCCTACGTCGACGCATCTGTCAAGCGTACGGCGCGTTGGCTCGAACGCTGCAAGACCGCGATGGAGCGCGGTCGCGCCAACGCCGTCAATCCGGGACAGCTGCTGTTCGGCATCAACCAAGGCGGTACCTACGATGATCTGCGCGTCGCGCACATGCAGTCGATTGCGGCAATGGACTGCGACGGCTACGCGATCGGCGGCCTTGCGGTCGGCGAGACGGCAGAAGAGATGTATCACATCATCGACGTCGTCGAACCGCATATGCCGACGCATAAGCCGCGCTACCTAATGGGGGTGGGTACGCCCGAGAACATCCGTGAGGCCGTACTGCGCGGCGTGGACATGTTCGACTGCGTGATTCCGTCGCGCAACGCGCGTCACGGTACACTCTACACGCGTCACGGCAAGCTGCATCTGCACAACAAGCAGTACGAGCATGATACGCGTCCGATCGAGGAGGGCTGTACCTGCGAGGCCTGCACGCGATACTCACGCGCCTACCTGCGGCACCTGTTCAAGGCGGGCGAGATGCTGGCGATGCGGCTCTGCGTCATGCACAACCTGACGTTTTATAACGATATGATGGCGCGCATCCGCGCCGAGATCCTCGAATGAACGCAGCACACTTGTACCGTATAGGCGGCTGTATCGGCGGTTCAAGTGCATACATAATTTTGTTATTGCTTGTATATATTAGTAACGTAGAGACTTAAATCAGACAAGCTCGAGGTTGCTATGAACATATTATTCTACCGCATACGTTACGCGGCGATGGTACTCTGCGCCGCGCTTGCCGTCGTTTTACTCATGCGCCCGTCGGTGATCCAGACCACCGCGCCTGCGCCCGATACAACGGTGATACGACAGGTACAGCAAAAACTGGCCGACCTCGGCTACGATACGGGTGGCGTGGATGGCGTGTACGGCCCCAAGACGGGCGAAGCCGTGCGCGCGTTCCAACAGGCCAAGGGTCTGACGCCCGACGGCATCATCGGGCCGCAGACGCTCAGTGCGCTCGGGATCAGTGGATCGAGCGGCGGCGTGGGCGGCTACACCGAGGCCGAGATTGACCTGCTCACCCGCATCATCAACGGCGAGGCTCGTGGCGAACCGTACGAGGGACAGGTTGCAGTCGGCGCAGTCGTACTCAACCGTGTGGAGTCCCCTGCGTTCCCAAACACGATCGAGGGCGTGATCTACCAACCCGGCGCGTTTACAGCCATAACGGACAAGCAGATCGACGCGCCGCTCTACGAGTCGTCGCGGCGCGCGGCACTCGAGGCGCTGTCGGGCGTGGATCCCACGGGTGGTGCGGTCTACTACTACAACCCGGCCAAGACGACGAATCAGTGGATCTACTCCCGCCCCGTCATCACGCGTATCCAAGGGCACATCTTTGCACGATAACACGCAAGTCCCATTCAACACACCGGTCTATCGAGCGCAACGGTATCTATGCACCGTTGCGCTTTTACGCAATTTGCATAATCTTGTGCGATGTGATATAATACATAAATAATCAGATCAACAAAGAACCAGACTACTGTTATGGACAATTTGAATCATACGCAAGATCCCGCCGCGCGCATCCGCGCGTTGCGCGTCGCCCTCACGCGCTACGCGTACGCGTACTACGTGCTCGATGCGCCCGAGGTCAGCGACGCGGCGTACGACGCACTGTACCATGAACTCTGCGACCTCGAGGCAGGGCATCCCGAACTCCACGATCCGACGTCGCCGACTCAGCGCGTCGGCGGTGAGATCGTCGGCGGACTGCAACCCGTGCGGCACAGCATCCCCATGGACTCGATGCGCGACGTGTTCGGCACCGCCGAACTCCGCGACTTCGACGGCACCGTACGCAAATCCATCGACGATCCGCGCTACGTCGCGGAGTACAAAGTCGACGGCCTGTCGGTATCGGTGATCTATGAGAACGGCGTGTTCACGCGCGGCGCGACGCGCGGCGATGGTACGACGGGCGAGGACGTCACGCATACGCTGCGCACGATCCGCGCACTGCCACTCCAATTGACGGAATCCGTACCATACCTGCACATCCGCGGCGAGGTCTACCTGCCGCGCGCGACGTTCGAGCGCATCAACGCGCGGCGCGTAGCACAGGAAGAGCAGCCGTTTGCGAACCCGCGCAACGCGGCGGCGGGCAGTCTGCGCCAACTCGATCCCAAGGTCGCATCCGAGCGCGGTCTCTCGATCTTCTTCTTTAATATACAAGAGATCTCACCCGCGTACGCGGTCGATACGCATACGGAGGGCATGGCGTTGCTGCAACGGCTGGGTCTGCTCGTGATCCCCGACGCGGCGGCGTTTGACGACGTCGAGGCGCTGATTGGGCACATCGACACGCTCGACGAACGGCGGGGGTCGCTGCCGTTCGACACCGACGGCGTCGCGATCAAGCTCGACCGCTACGCACACCGTACGGAGTTGGGCACGACAGCCAAGTATCCCAAGTGGAGCGTCGCGTACAAGTTCGCGGCCGATGAGGTATTGACCAAGCTCACGGGCGTCACGGTACAGGTCGGGCGCACGGGCGCACTCACGCCCGCCGCCGAACTCGAACCCGTGCGCATCGCAGGATCCGTCGTCGCGCGGGCGACGCTGCACAACTTTGCGCTGATCGCCGAGAAAGACATCCGCATCGGCGACACCGTCGCCGTGCGCAAGGCGGGCGACATCATCCCCGAGGTCATGTACCCGCTCAAAGAACTCCGCGACGGCAGCGAACAGCCGTACGCGCCGCCCCAACACTGCCCCGCGTGCGGCGAACCCGTCGTGCCACACGCCGTGTACGTCGCGTATTACTGCGAGAACGAGTACTGTCCCGCCCTCGCGCTGCGGCAGCTGATCCACTATGCGAGCCGCGCCGCGATGGACATCGACGGTCTCGGTGAACGCATCTGCGAACTGCTGCTGAACGAGAAACTCGTATCGGGCGTGGCGGATCTCTACGCGCTCACGACAGAACAAGTCGCGGCATTGCCACGCATGGGCGAACTTTCGGCAAGCAACCTGATCCACGCCATCGACGCGTCGCGACAGCGTCCGCTGCACCGACTGCTGTTTGCGCTCGGCATACGCCACGTCGGCGGCGAGACCGCCAAGGCATTGGCCGCGCGGTTCGGCGACATGGACGCGCTGTGCGCGGCAGAGATGGACGCGCTCACCGCGATTCCCGACGTAGGGCCCACGGTCGCGGAATCCGCGTACACGTATCTGCGCAAGCCGCAGACCGTTGCGCTGCTCCAACAGCTCAAACAGTGCGGGGTCAACATGACCGAGCCGCAGACCCAAGCGCCAGCGCAGACCCCGACGCTGCAAGGCACATTTGTGATCACAGGCACGTTGCAGTCGGGTACGCGCGAGGCCGTGTCGGCGATGATCACGGCGGCGGGCGGTACCGTATCGGCGTCCCTGTCCAAAAAGACGACGTACCTCGTTGCAGGCGAGAATGCAGGCAGCAAGCTCGACAAGGCGCGTACGCTCGGCGTGACCGTGCTGTCCGAACAGGCGCTGCTCGATCTGCTCGACAATAACCCGTAGTCCATCATGCGGTTGAGATACAGCAGTGCAAATATCCTGAAATGGGGTGGTTGTGGCGAAAAAGTATACCGAACTCTTCACGATTCCGGGCGACATACGCAGACGCATCACGGCGATCGCGTTGCCGTCGTTCATTGAGCTGTTCCTCGGCAGTCTATTTGGTATGGTTGACATGGTCATGCTCGGACGCGCGAGCGATGTCTACATCGCGGCGTCAGGGCTCACGAACCAACCGACCATGCTGCTCATCGCGACGTTCGCGGCGGTCAACGTCGGTGCAACGACGACGATCGCGTGGAACATCGGCGCAAAGAACAACACCGAAGCGTCGGCGATCGCCGCACAGGTCGTCAGCGTCAATCTCGTCGTATCGCTCGTCGTATCCGCCATCGGCTTCCTCATGAGCGCGCCCATCGTGCGATTCATGGGCGGCAATGCCGATACGTTCAATCTCGCCGTCGAGTACTTCCGCATCATCATCCTCGGATTGCCATTCATGGCGATCAACATGGGCATCACGGCCTCGTTGCGCGGCGCAGGCGAGACCAAGATCCCCATGTACTACAACCTGTTCAGCAATCTACTCAATGTCGCGGGTAACTATGTGCTGATCTACGGCTTCGCGGGGATCCCCGCGCTCGGCGTGGCAGGTGCGGCGTGGTCGACGACGGGTTCGCGCGTACTCGGTTGCCTGATCAGCCTGTTCGTCATCACGTTCACCAACAAGTCCAAGCTGCGCATCCAATTGCGCCACATCTGGCAATTCCACTGGGGGCGCATCTCGACCATGCTGCGCATCGGCATTCCGTCGGCGGTCGAGCAACTCATCATGCAGAGCGGCTTCATGCTCTACGCGCGCACCGTATCGTCGCTCGGCACCGAGGTCTACTCTGCGCACTTGATCGGTCTCAACATCTGCGGCCTCACGTTCTCGCCGTCGCAATGCTTTTCCATCACATCGACGGCGCTGACGGGACAGTTCGTCGGCGCGAAAGACTTCGACAGCGTCAACCTCTACGTGCGCAAGATCCGACTCATGGCCAACTACGTATCGGGCTTCATCGGCATTGGATTCATCTTGTTCGCGTACCCGATTGCGGCCGTCTATACACCCAACCCCAACATCGCGGCCATGACCGCCGTGTGTCTACGCATCGTTGCGTTCGCGCAGCCGTCGCAGTCGACGCAGCTCGTCATGGCCGGTAGTCTACGCGGCGCGGGCGATACGCTGTACCCGCTGCTTGCGTCGCTGTCGGGCATCTGGATCTTCCGCGTACTCATGTCGATCCTGTTCGTCAACGTGTTCCACTGGGGCTTGGTCGGCGCATGGATTGCATTGCTGCTCGACCAGACGCTCCGCGCCGTCATCGTGACGCTCCGCTTCAATACGGGCAAATGGCGTGAAGCCGCGCGACGCAAGAGCGAGCGGGCTGTCGCAAGCGCCTCAACCAAACCATAAATCATACATCAATCATACATCATCGGACTTTATGATCAACTACTTAAAGCGGCACGCGTTATTCAAGACCCTGATCGAACTCGACGGCAACGCCCGCGGTTGCCTGTATCCTGAACCACTCTGGGGCATTCCGTACAATCTGTATATGCCGTTCGCGACGCTCTACATGTATGCGCTCGGGTTGCGTGAGGCGCAGATCGGTCTGCTCGTGAGCATAGGCTTCATCATGCAGATCTTCACGCTGATCCTCGCGGGCGTCGTCACGGATAAGATGGGGCGACGGCGCGCGACGCTGATCTTTGACACGTTGAGCTGGTCGGTGCCGTGCCTGATCTGGGCATTTGCGCAGAACTTCTGGTGGTTCCTCGCGGCGACGGCGCTCAACGCGTTCTGGCAGGTCACGATGGTGTCGTGGACGCTGTTGCTCGTCGACGATACGGATCCCAAGAAGCTCGTCCACATCTATACGTGGTGTACGGTCAGTGGACTCATCGCGGTCTTCGTGACGCCGCTGTCGGGCTGGCTCGTCGCGCGGTTTTCGCTCGTATCGGCCGTACGCGTGCTGTACTTCAACTCGTTCGTGTGGATGACGATCAAGTTCCTCATCGTCAACGCGTGGACGAAAGAGACGAGCATCGGCCTCAAGAAGATCGAGGAGAACCAACACACGCCGCTCTGGCGCATGGCGCTCGGCTACAAAGACATCTGCAAGGCGATGTTGGCCGAGCCGCAAATCGTCACGTTGCTGCTGATCATCGCGATCTTCTGGGTCACGAATAGCGTGACGAGCACATTCTTCACGCTGTACGCGAACAAGCACCTCGGCATCCCCGACGCCATGATGCCGCTGTTTACGATCGTACGCGCGTGCATCATGTTGCCGTTCATCTTCTTCATCCAGCACAGGATCGACTCGCTGTCGCTCAAAGTCCCAATGCTCGTCGGCGCAGTCCTGTACATCGCGTCGCAGCTGATCCTGATCTTCGCGCCCTCGGGCAACTACGTGATCCTCTGCGTCTATATCTTATTGGAAGCGTTCGCGTTCGCCGTACTCGTGCCGCGCCGCGACAGTCTGATGGTGTATTACACGCCCGCGCACGAGCGCGCCCGCATGACGAGCCTCATCTGCATATTCGGAGTGGCGATCGCATCGCCGTTCGGTTACATAGCGGGACGGCTCAGTGAGATGAATGGCACATACCCGTTCATCCTCAACATCGTGCTGTTCGTGATCGTGGCGGTCGTCATCGCGATTCGCGTACCTGTCACGCATGAGGTAGAAGCAGAAGCGGCAAACGCTTCGGAGGCATAACCATGTGTGCATTCTATGTAACGCTGCCGCTCGACCGTGCCGAACAGATCGCCGATACGTTGCGATCGCTCATGCGTACGCTGCCCGTATCTGCAATAGACCTGGGCGCGCTGTCGCCCGATCCCGACGCCGCGCCGTCGAACAAAAGCGGCGACGTACGTCCGACCGACGAGGCGTGGGTGATCCGCGTCGGGGACGACGGCGTCGGGCCGCAACTCATGCGGTGGGGTCTGCCAGCCAAGAGCCTCATCATCAACGCGCGCGCCGAGACGCTGCTCGACAAGCCGCTGTTCAAACGCGCCGCGCCATGCATCATACCCGCGCGCGGGTACTGCGAGTGGCACAACGAACCTGTGGAGTCGGCGCAGATGAGTCTGCTCGATATGCCGCGCGAGACGCGCAAAGTACGCTACCTGTTCACGCCATCGGACGACAGTCCGTGCCTGATGGCGGGCGTATTCGTGGTACGCGACGGCGTACCGTACTACGCCGTCGTCACGACGGCGGCCAACGACAGCGTGTCGTGGTGCCACGACCGTATGCCGCTGATCCTGTCGGCGGACAGTGCGGCGCGGTACTTGTGCGACAAGCGCACGTGGGCGGAGGTGTTGGGTGAAGTGCCGATATCCTGTGTTGGTGTGAAAGCATAACACCCCGTTGCACATGCAACGGGGTGTTATTATGTGACAAGATTTGACACACATGTCGGAACATGTTATACTATGTACGTGGGACAGTTAGCGCTATCCCACGGATACGGCTAAACGGTAGGGCTGCCACTTTCCCCGAGAGGAGGCTGGTCGACTTGCCTTCGGCCAAGTCTGCTCGCCTATGCGTCCTAGGTGGAGCAATTGAAGTATTTAGTGATGTTAGCAATTATAACATTACTAGTAACAATACTGATTATTGTAGTTAAGCAGTAGTGTAGCTTAACAAACCCAGACCCATTGGGTTGCCTTTCATTCGGGTAGCCCTGCCGCCGTATCTTACATAAATAGTATACCACACGGTATACGCAATGTCAACGCATCACGTGTCGCGTTTCCGCAGGAGTACCGTGATCTCAGAGCGATTGTGGAACAGTTGTCGCGCCCCCACCACTACATATTGCTTCTCTAACAACTGGACAGCCTTGGTCACGACGCTTTGCGCCTTCTTGTGCGGGAGTTTGAACGTCATCACCGCGACGCCGCGCTCTGAGAGACCTGCCGCAGCCAGATTCATGATGCCGCACGATTCGAGCGCGTCCATCTTCATATCGTTGCAGATCACATCGAAGTCGCGTGCCTGCTTGAGGAACTCCTGTGCCGATTGGCATACGTGCGTGACGTTGGGATGATTCTGCACATCGGGATGCAGCCGCGCGGGATCGACCGCGATGACGCGCAATCCCCTGTCGCACAGCACGCGCGTCCACCCGCCCGGCGCGGCTCCTAAGTCCACGGCCACGCCACCCGCCGGGAAGGTCAGATCAAACACCGCGATGGCCTCGAGCAGCTTGAACTCCGCGCGGCTCACCTGATCGGTCTCGCGCAGGAAGCGGTGCGCGCCACCCATCCAGCCGCTGAGGTTATGCGCTACGTTCGAGAAGCCCACGTACGCGCGGTCGGCTGTGCAGTTGACCGAGATCACCTGCCGCGGATGCTTGATCTCGGTTGTAAACCCACCCTGTTCGCACAGCTGCATGAGCGCTCTGTGCAGATCCGACGTCGTATAGCTGTGGGACTTGTGCGCACAGATGCGCGTCTGCACGGATACGCTCTGCTGTCGATCCGCGATGGGTAGCACGGACTCGGCGACGGCCTCACAGATGTCGGCGAGGTCGGCCGCGTCGCCGCGCAACGGCATGCTGTACTGCGCAGGACAGAGGTGTCGGATGAATACAGTCGATTGCTGGATTCGTTCCGACAACGCGTCGAATGCGACGTGGGTCTCGATGAGTCCAACGCCCGGGTCTAACCACGCAAGGAACCGCACGTCCGCGCCCAAACGCAGCACTTCATTGTGCGCGTACGGCTCGGAGTCGGGGCTACATGTGAATATAGTTAAAATGGGATTGCAAATTTGATACGACATACCTATATCCTC
>CAYPOE010000055.1:0-11183 GCA_964412285.1 uncultured Eubacteriales bacterium
GAATAGCCGGCTTTTTCCGCGATCATCGCCGCGCTGATCGCGGCGGTTATGTTATCGTCGATATAGTCGAGTATGGCTTGCAACGTCGCAGTGTGATTCATATGCGTCCCCTCTTTCCGTGCGGTGATTTCATTATAGCATACTCTAATCCTCTTACTTATCCAAACTTGCTATTATAGTCAGGTACACAAAAAGCCGCGACGCCCGTCGCGGCCTTGGCAATTTTACAGATCGTCCATAGGTTGTGATCATCGTGTGCATACACAAATCCAGCGCAAGCAAAATATGAGTTTACAAATTCTGTCGAACCCTGTATAATAAGATCAAGCATACCGTGGGCGGTGTTCTTATGGCTGAACCCTTGTAATACAAGCAGTAGTGAAAGGGGTGAGGCCGGATGACTTTTACGTTAACAGCATATGAACTGCTGAGCTTGATCATAGCAGTTGTCGCGATACACGTAGGCATTAAGTCGATAAAAAAATAAGCCGCCCGGATCAGGAGCGGTTTATTCACTTGATTTAGTATAGATTAGTCAAGGGTTAAGCCGAACACCGTCAAGTACCGCGTGAGCGGACATGCGCTTATGAATTGCACGGGCTTTTGCGTGCAATTCATGCATGGCTTTTCGCGTAAGCGAAAAGTACAGATGTGCGACCACGGAGGGAGTGTTAGCGCACTCTCTCTTTTATTATACCCTTCTCTATCTTGATTATAGTACGCCGCGCGCGTTCTGTCAAGCCCCGCGCCCGCACTACAGCGGCGCCGTCATGATCAGTGCATCCTCGCCGTTGTCCTCGTAGTACCCACGCCGCACGCCGACCTCCACGAAGCCGTGCTTCTCGTACAGCGCGATCGCACCCGCGTTCGACCGCCGCACCTCGAGTGTGACCTCGGTACACTCGTCGCACCGCAGCGTGTGCATCATGCGGCACAGCATGTCGCTGCCGAGTCCGCGCCGTCGATACGCGGGCGACACGCAGACGTTCGTGATGTGTCCCTCGAAGATGATCTGCCAACAGCCGATGTATCCTGCGACGACGTCGCCGTCGAACGCGACGATGTAGATCGCGTTGGGATTGTCGATCTCGTGCAGAAACATGCCGCGCGACCACGGTAGCGCAAAGCACTGCCGCTCGAGTTCGACGAGTTGATCGATGTATTCGCGCTTGAGTATATCGTACGTGATGTTCATAAGTGAATGGGCAAATAGCAAATAGGCAAAGTTTTTGAGTTGACAGGCCGCGTATATTTCGCTATACTGTTACATAGTGCGACAGTTTATCCGATAAACAAACACAAACTATGGCGTTACATAAGAACCGGGTTGCGCATATATTGTATCAAAGGGGAGACTATGAAACGATTTGTTTGGAACCAGTTCATCGTACGCGTCATTTTTACGATTATGGTGCTGTCGGCGATCTTCGTCGCGATTGAGATCCGGCTCGCGCCGATCGTGGCTCCTGAGGACGTCGCTGGCGTGCGCATCAAGAGTGACTACGCGCTCATGTTCGTGCAGTGCATCCTCGGCGTCGTCGCCATGACGCTGCCCGGCATGGTCGAACGCCGCTGGCACCTCGCGATCCCGTCGCGTATGATCCTACTCTATGCCGTATTTTTATTCTGCGCAATCTACCTCGGCGAGGTACGCGCATTCTATTATAACGTGCCACACTGGGATACGATCTTGCACACGTTCAGCGGCGCGATGCTCGGCGCGCTCGGGTTCTCGTTCATCACGCTGTTCAACAACGCCGAGTGGAACGAGCTGCACCTGACGCCGATCTTCGTAGCGGCATTCACGTTCTGTTTTGCAGTGGCGCTCGGCGTGGTCTGGGAGATCTACGAGTTCTCGATGGACAGCCTGCTGCGCACGAACATGCAGAAGTTCGCGCTCGAGGACGGCACGGCACTCGTTGGGCAAGTCGCGCTGGCCGATACGATGAAGGATCTCATCGTCGACGCGGTCGGCGGACTCGTCATGTCGATCATCGGCTACATCTCACTCAAATACAAGAAGGGCTGGACGGAGCAGATGCTCGTACGCTTCAAAGAAGAGGATGACGCTTCATGCATCGACGAAGTCGAGGATGAAGGCAACGAGGCACACGAGACAGACGAAGCAGACGACAAAGTCAGCGTATAAGCCGCTCGAGTCCGCGCTTGACGCGGATGAAGAACGTCTCTTCGGCCAACGACACGGGCGGCACGAGGATAAACGGGATGCGCAAGGATCGCGCGAGTAGCTTGTCCGTAAAGACTTGGTCGCCGATGAACGCACAGTCGCGCAGATCAATGCCACGTTCGCGCAGCATACGCCGCGTGCGCGCGGTCAGCGGCTTGCACGCGCTGTGCAGATATGGCAATCGTGTGCGCTTCGCGAAGTCGGCGACGCGCCTTTCGCCGTTGTTGCTCACGATGATGATGGACTTCCCGCACTGCCGCGCCGCGTCGATGAACGCCTGTGCCTGTACCGTGGGCGTATCGCCGTTGTGCGGCGCGAGGGTATTGTCGAGGTCGCAGAGCAGCACACGCTGCTCGAGTGTGGACAGGTCGATGTGGGACAGGTTATGGAGCACGGTGGTGGAGCGTGCGTTGTCAGGTGTATGCTTCATGCATCTATTATAACACAATCTTGCGTGTGTGTCACGCGCGGCGAATATAACCACAGGTATTGACATTTATATCTAATGAGTTATAATATATCTACGTGGAGGGAACAATCCTTGTATGAGTATATTATTTATCGATCCGTACATGGCAAAAGCAAAGTAGCGGATTATCTCACGCAATTAGGGCGCAAAGCGGCAACCGACAAAAATGCACGGATCAAAGCGAATAAAGTAGCTCTATACCTCACATTGCTACTTGATGGCGACATATGGAACTCAGACCCATTGACGACCGTATCCTATATGCATATTGGAAGGATAATACATTTGTTTTGCTGCACTGCTTCCGCAAAACGACACAGAAGACTCCGTCACAGGAAATAGAACAAGCCAAACGCAACCTTGCTGATTGGTTAGAAAGGAATGGTACATCATGCCCAAGATAATCAATGGCGTTGAATACGATACGCACGACGATGTATTAAACATGCTGGGCTTGACCCCAACAGAACGAAGTACAATTGAACTGCAAGCGCAGATTGTCGGCGAACTGATCAAAGCCCGTAACGGCGCGGGCATTACCCAACAGGAACTCGAGGCCATCAGCGGCGTACGGCAGCCTGTCATTGCGCGAATAGAACGTTGCAAGACCGACCCCCAGATCACCACGGTATTAAGACTACTCGAACCGTTGGGCAAGACGTTGGCGGTTGTCGATAAGTGATGCATTGTGGCTCGAGTGCACCGTGATATACGATGTATGACGCATAGGATGAGTCACTGTATTTTGTGAAGAGCATTCATAGGGTCAGGAGGTGTTGAATGTGCATTATGAGTTTTTGACTTTATATAGAGAAATTTAACTTCCCATACTGTGAGCATACTCCCTCTGGTCGAATCCTAAAAATCAAACCCAACCCAAACACAAACCCCCCTTCCATTGAGGAAAGGGGGGTTTGTGTTTGATCGGCTCATCAACCATCCACCGACTGCACTGCTTGTGCCGAACGGCGCAGCGCGGCGAATTCGTCGTCGGTGAGCGGAAGCTCCGTCAGGCGCAGGATCCCGCTCCTGCCCAGCGTCACAGGTACGCTGAGCGCGAGGTCGCGGAGTCCGTACGCGCCGTCGAGGTCGACCGATACCGTGAGGATCGACCGCTCGTCGCGCAGGATGCACTCGACGATGCGCCGTACCGCGATGGCGACGGCATAGTAGGTCGAACCCTTCTTGCTGATGATGTCGTACGCCGCGTGCCGCACGGCGTCGCCGATCTGGTGTACGTTCTGCCCGCGGCACTGTCCGCAGCGCAGGCAGTACTCCTCCATGCCCATGCCGCCGACGCGTACGCCGCTCCAGACGGGCAGCGAGCTGTCGCCGTGTTCGCCGATGATCACGCCGTAGCAGTCGCGCGCATCGATGCCCGTGTGTTGCGACAGCAGATAGCGGAAGCGCGACGTATCGAGCACCGTACCGCTGCCGATCACGCGTTCGCGCGGGAGTTTCGTGTACTGCTGCAGATAGTGCGTGAGCACATCGACGGGGTTGGTCACGACGAGCAGGATCGTATCGTCCCCGATGTGCGGCAGAAGCGAGTCAGCGATCGAGGCGAAGATCTTTTGGTTGCGCTCATTGAGCTGTAGACGCGTCTCGCCCTCGCGCTGGGCGACGCCCGCCGTGATGACGACGACGTCGCTGTCTTTGACGAGTTCGTAGCCGCCCGTCGAGATCTCGATGGGTGCGATGAGTGGGATGCCGTGCGAGATGTCGAGTACGTCGCCCTCGGCCTTGGCCGCGTTGACGTCGAGCAGCACGAGCTGCTTGACCGTGCCGGACAGCGCGAGCGTGTAGGCGCAGGTCGCGCCGACGTTGCCTGCGCCGATGATCGTAACTTTGTTGTGATTAGCCATGTGCAAAAGTTGGGTATTGTGTGGAGGGGAAAGGGGTGGCTTGTGGAAAAGCAGAAGAGCAAAAAAAGCAGACAAGTGGATCGTATATAGTGTGCCGTACGCGCCGCGAATTATGCAACGTTTTGGAATCTATAGACCAACCCGCGCCGCGTGTGGCATGATAAACAAAGCGTTTCACACGCGCTGTGGAAACATTGCATGTAAAACGCTGTGGTTGTGGATTGCTTTGATAAACAAGTTACTCTATCTCTGCCAGTACGGCTTCGATATATTGCTTGAATGCGGGTATATCTCTCGTGACGGCTTGCCATATCAGCGCCATATCCAATTGCCAGTAACCATGCGCCGCGATGTTTCTTACGCCGATGATCTTCAGCCATTCTATGTCGTTGTGGCAGCTCGTAAACGATTCGCTCAGGTGATGGGCGCTTTCGCCAATCACGATCAGCGACATGCAAACCGCATGTTGCAGAACTGCATCGGCAAGAAAACCATTCTTGTCGATGTGAGCGCAGGTCTGCTCTATGAACGCGCATTCTTCGCAGATGCGCTTTAACAAAACACTATCCCGATTCATACAGCGTCACCGTTTTATCGATCACCATCGCGTCGGGATTCACAAGCGGCCACGTGATCACATCAACGGGATTGGCAAGCCTTCGTGTCAACTCTTCTTTGAATCCCATCACATCAAAGATAGATGCATTGCCACGGTTGAATCGTATCATTACGTCCACGTCAGAATGCTCCGCCGCCAACCCGTTCGCGTATGAGCCGAACAGATCGACGCGAGCTATGCCGTACTTCGGTGCGAGACGCGACACTTCACGCGAAATCGTATCAACAGTCAACATGAGGCAACCCTATCTCCCGATATCCGTCCGATACTGCATATCCGTAAACGACACGCCGCGAATCTCGTCGTAGCACACCGCCAACGCCTCGGACAGCGACGCGCCCGTCGCACCGATGCCGACGACGCGTCCGCCTGCCGTGACGTACCCGCCGTCCGCACACTGGGTACCCGCGTGGTACGCATACGTCTGGCGTAGCGCATCCAAACCCGCAATCGCGTAGCCCGACTGGTAGCTTTCAGGATACCCGCCGCTTGCGAGTACCACGACGGCAGCCGCCTGATTCGACCACTGTACGTCGAGTGTATGCAGCTTGCGATCGATGATTGCATCGAACACCTGCATCAGCGGCGTACGCAACAACGGCAACACGACTTGCGCCTCGGGATCGCCGAACCGCGCGTTGTACTCGATCACCGACGCAGTATTCGTGTCAGGGTGTAGCATGAGTCCGAAGTACAAGATGCCGTGGAACGACCGTCCCTCCTGCATCATACCGCGCACCGTCGGCGCAAAGATCCGTTCCATGCAGTACTGCGCCATGGCGGGCGTATACTGCGGGTGCGGCGCGATGGCGCCCATGCCGCCCGTATTCAGTCCCTTGTCGCCGTCGAACGCCTTCTTGTGGTCGCGCGAAGCGGGCATGGGTACCACGGTCTCGCCGTCGATGAATGCGAGTACGGTCGCCTCCACGCCGTAGAGCATCGACTCGATGACGACGCTGCGACCCGCGTCGCCGTGTACGCCGTCGAGCATCATGCCGCGCAGGATGCGCTCGGCCGCGTCGACGTCGGCGGCATAGACCGCCCCCTTGCCGAGCGATAGCCCGTCGGCCTTGATGTAGAGCGGCTCGTTGCGTTGTCGCGCGTACGCGACCGCCGCGTCGAAGTCGTCGAACGACGCGTACGCGGCGGTCGGGATGTTGTGCCGCTGCATGAAACCTTTCGAGAACACCTTGCTCGATTCGATTTCAGCGGCGGCCTTGGTAGGCCCGAACGCGCGGATCCCCGCCGCCTGTAGCGCATCGACCATGCCGAGTGCAAGTGGATCATCCGGCGCAACGATCACGGTATCGATGGCGTTGTCGCGCGCGAACGCAACCATACCGTCGAGGTCGGTCGCCTTGATGGGAACGCATTCGGCGAGTTGGGCGATGCCGCCGTTGCCCGGCGCGCAGTAGAGTTGTATATCGGGCGACGCGACGTACCGCGCAATGGCGTGTTCACGCCCTCCGCCGCCCACGATCAGTATTTTTCTCATGTACACTCCGTTGATAACAGACTTTAGGTCGTTTCGATTTCGGCCGACTTTAGTCGAAACCCCAGCCCGTGGTGAAGCCTGCGGATTTCCAATCCTCCGACTCGGTCGGCGGTCGTTTGGTTATCCACATACGCACGTAACATTGTTAACAGTTTGGACGGTCTATGTGGATAACTTCGAGGATGGTATCGCGCGGATGTCCGCCGTCGTCTCGAAATACATAGCCGTCGCGTTTGACGTCGTCCCGCCCCTCGTACCTGTGCGGCACATTGACGAGCCGCGCCACGTCGTACACGACGATGAGGTCGAGCATAGCGGGTACACCCCGTTCATGTATACAATAATAGTAGAACGATTGGAAGAACCACATCAGATCATCGTCGTCGACGCACGGATGCACATCGAACGCGAACAGCCGAATCTCAGCGTTCTCGACGTTGTCGTATCCCTTGCCCACAACATCGTTGCGGTAGCGGTCGTGCCCGACGTCACCTATGATCGCGACGAGTTCGTCGCGCGACAGCGACGTGCCGTTATGCGCGTTATGCTCGTCCACGCTGACGCCGCGTATACACACCGGGCGCTGTGGATATTGTTGACGCAAATAGTCGCGCAGTTGCACAGCCACCGCGTCGAAGTCAGGTGCTTCGGCGATGTACCCGCGCGGAATCGCGGGCAAACCGTAGTGCGGCACGGTATCGATCCTGTCGATACCGTGCGGCGCAGTGTAGCCGTGTAGTGTGAGTTGTGTATGCAGCACGGGGATTCAGCGGCTCAGTTGAAGTACTGCGGCAACAACGCCTTGTTCGCGTTGAGCATCTCCTCGGTCATATCGTAGACCTCCTGCGGATTGCAGACCGCGCCTACGAGCGGGTCGAGCAGCATCGCCTGTCGCAGCAGCACGCGGTCGCCCGTGACCGCCGCGCGTACCGCGAGTCGCTGCACGCTGATCGATACGTTACAGACTGCCGCGCACCCGAGTGGCAGATCGCCTACGATGGGCATCGAGATGCCGTTGCCGTCGGCGTAGCCCGGTGCCTCGATGATCGCGTCGTCGGGCAGATTCGTGATGCAACCGTTGTTGCGCACGTTGAAGTGTCCGCGATAGACGCGTCCTGTGATCAAGCCCTCAATGATGTGGCTGCCATGCTCATGCGTACGATTGGCCTCGGTATAATCGCGCGGCGTGATGTTCTCCCACTCCTTCTCGAACGACTCGCGTCCCTCGCGGCATATGCGCAGGTAGCCGCCCGTCTCGCCGTTGATCCAGCTCGTACGGCTGATCCAGCCCTCGATCGCATCGCGACGCTTGCGATACCACGGCACGTACTCGGACAGATGCCCATTCGATTCCGTCGAATAGTAGCCGAAATGCTTCATGATGTCGAGTCGGACTTTCTCGTCGCGCTGCATATCAGCGTCATTGACGAGTACGTCGTAGAGCTTGCCCGTGAGTTCCTCGCCTTTATGCTTGACCGAGACGTACCACGTCTGGTGATTGATGCCCGCACAGATGATGTCGACCTCGTCCTTGGGCAATCCCAAACACTTGGCGATCTGCTCATGACCGCCCTGCACGCCGTGGCAGAGTCCAATCGTCCGCACGCCGAAGAATTCGTTGCACGCCCAAGTGATCATCGCGTTGGGATTCGCATAGTTCAGCATGAGTACGTCGGGTTTGGCGTACTGCTTGATGTCGGCGCAGATGTCTTTCATCGCCGCAATCCCGCGCTGCCCGTACATGATGCCGCCCGCGCAGAGCGTATCGCCGACGCACTGATCCACGCCGTACTTGAGCGGGATCTCCACGTCGGTCGCGAACGCCTCGAGTCCGCCGACGCGCACGCAGTTGATCACGTAGTCCGCATCGGTCAGTGCAGCCGCGCGATCGGTCGTGGATACGATCTTTTTATCGATGCCGTTGTGGTCGATGTCAGCCTGCACGACCTTGGTCACGAGTTCGAGGTTGTGTGCGCTGATGTCATAGAACGTGATGTCGAACGAGCGCAGTTCAGGCACGGTGAGGATGTCGCCGATCAACGTGCGCGTAAAGCCGATGCTACCCGCGCCTACTACTGTGAGTTTCATAGGAAGCCCCCTGTATGTGTGTTATGCATGAGTTGAATGAATGAAGTGCGTTATGTGTACTGTTTATGTCGACTGCTTATGTCACTCTATTATACACTGTCGCCGCGCATATTGCAAGGCATACGCGCATGTGGTATGATAGGCCAAATGAGATATATCAAAGGGGGATGCATCATGCGCATACTCATCACACATTTCGACACGTTCGGCGGCAACACGCTCAACGCCTCGCGCGAAGCCGCGCGGCTATTGCCGCCCCAAATCGGCGGCGCGACCGTCGCAGTCGCCGAACTACCCACATCGTTCGCACGCGCACCGATTCTGCTCGAATCGCTGTTGTCCGAGCATCAGCCTGACGTCGTGCTGTCGCTCGGACAGGCCGCAGGACGCGCGGCCCTATCCATCGAACGCATCGCGCTGAACATCGCGAACAGCGGCGCGGACAACGACGGCTACGCGCCGCAAGACGCGGTACTCGTGGGCGACGGCGCGGCCGCATACTTCACGACGCTGCCATACAACGCCATGCAAGACGCAGTGCGCGCCAAAGGCGTTGCGGCAGAGTTGTCGTATTCGGCTGGATTATATGTATGTAACTGTATTATGTATACCGCGCTCTACCTCTGCGCCACGCGTTGGCCGCATACGCGCGCAGGATTCGTCCACGTGCCGCAATTGCCCGAGCAGTGCAAGTCGGACGGCGATGCGTGTATGGCGGTCGATGTGATCCGCGACGGCATCGTAGCGGCGGTCGAGGCAATTGTGCAAGCGTAATATAGCTTACAAATTCCGCGCAGTATTTACACCGTACGACAGATTGTGTATGATTAACACAAGCATACCGTGGGCGGTGTGGAAAGTAGGCTGAACCGATCCTCGTAATCGCACGTACTGTAGCGCGTGGGGTACGCCCGCCAAAAAGACGCAAAACCCCGTCTTTTTGGCGGTTCTTCTTATGTGCACGTTGTCCGTGGGTGATGAGGGGACGTTAGCCGCGTTCCCTCTTTTCTGCTATTATGCCCTACTTTTGAAACTTTGTCAATACCCCGCTTGTTACAACGCGAGAATTTTGCTATACTATACATATCAGACCAAACATATATAACAGACCAAAACAAGAGACGTATGAAATCACGACATCAAGGAGCATTGCATGAGTATACGCATCGGCACATCGGGATTGCCCGAAAACTATAAATCCGAAGGACACACCTCCACATTCGAGATGCCGCGTTGGTTGCGTGAGCGCGGACTTGATGCGTTCGAGTACCAGTGCGGGCGCGGCGTGATGGTGTCGACAGACGGCGCGTCCACGCTTGGCGACAACGCCAAGACGCACGGCGTCGTATTGTCGCTGCATTCGCCATACTTCGTCAACATCGCGACCGACGATCCCGAGGTGGCCGAGAAATCCGTCGCACACCTCATGAAATCGGCTACCGCCGCGCACCACATGGGCGCGCGCCGCATCGTCGTACACATGGGCGCGTGCGGCAAACAGACGCGCGTCGCCGCGCTCGACAACGCCAAACGTTTTATACAGGATATGCTGCGTCGATACGACGAGGCAGGGTGGGGCGACATTGCGCTGTGTCCCGAGACCATGGGCAAACTCGGACAGCTCGGTACGCTCGAGGAGACCGTCGCACTCTGCGCGACCGACGAGCGCCTGATTCCGACGCTCGACTTCGGGCATCTCTACGCGCGCATGGGCGGCGACGCGCTGCAACGCGTGGCGTCCGAGGGCAAACGCACCTCGACGTCTACATCCGCCTCGACGTCTAAACCCGTCTTGGCCAAGACCATCGACGTGCCGCCGCCCGTACTCGATGACGCGTACTTCGAGCATGTGTATGCGTATCTGCTGAAGCATCTCGGCGCGTATCGCGCAAAGAACTTCCACTGCCACTTCTCTCGCATCGCTTACACCAAGGGTGGCGAGAAGCATCATGTGACGTTCGCCGATCCCACCTGGGGGCCTGACTTCGCACCGTTTGCACGGGTGATCGCCAAGTACGATCTGTCGCCGCACATCGTGTGCGAGTCCGATGGTACGCAGGACGTCGACGCGATGGAGATGCGGCGGTTGTTGACAGGCGCAGTGGACAGTGTGGAAACATGAACGGTATTTTATCTATGATTGTGGATAACCCACAAGAGGTGACAGAGTGAACATTCAGATCGACGAAGTCAGGAAAGATGAAAAAGAGATCCTGCGCAATCTGTTAGAGAAATACGCGTATGAGCTGTCGCAGTACGATGACAATGACGTCAACGCGCTGGGACTCTACGGCTTCGATTACCTTGACTGCTATTTTTGGGAGAGCGAACAGAAACGCTTCGCATACTTCATTCGCGTGGACGGCCAGCTCGCGGGGTTCGCGTTGGTCAACGACGTGCCGTATGCGGATACCCCGACGGACTATACCCTCGCGGATTTCTTTGTCATGTACAAATAT
>CAYPOE010000056.1:0-11022 GCA_964412285.1 uncultured Eubacteriales bacterium
GGAATAACGTCCTATTATTTAGATATATGCGGATTGTGCCTGATCGGGTATTGTAAAATTGTCCCTGCATATGAAACGCATTAACTAAATTATACAGCAATACCGCCAAAAAATCAATACAGTTTTACAAATTTTCCAATTGTTAGAATCTTTTTAGAATTTTTTAGGGTTTGTCTAAAGAGGTGACTTTGAGTGGCTATACATCCGCGGAAAACTATGTTGTTCTCTAAAGGGGATAGGTGGGGCAATGAATGTAGCAAAGGTTGTATATGCATTTACTAGGTGGACAAGTATTCCCCGAGGAGATGTTCCCCCTCGCCAAGGGGAACACGTTCGTATATATTGCAAGGGGCATGGGAATGCATGGGCGAAGATTGTTACTTTTTGCCTTTGCCCAAGAAACGCAAGACGAGTTTCGGCTTCGCTGTGAATATGCGGTATCTCCGTCGGGCAACGTCTATATGCCCACGTATGAGCGCGGTTTTTCGGAATATGAATGGATGGTCAACGCAGAACGGAATGTAGGGGAGGGGAATAGAGATGAAGGTGTTGTGTATGCGGATTCATCCGGGATAGAAATCTGCGTTGCATCATCGTACGGCGTAGGTTTCGGATAAGCGCATCGACCAAGGGATACTGTCCTGATTGTGTCGAATGATACACAGTGTCGATAAATGCGTTATTACATAGTTTCCAGTAACAAAATGTTGGATTATATCATAAAATACATTGTGGTACCTTGTCAATACTTGTAGATTGCAATTCGATGCCTTTGCGGATGCGGTCGAACTGTGATTACATACATCCAACCCTTGTGGATGGCATGTATGTTGTATTCTCCGATCTGATGATTCCTGCGATTCCGGGGATTCCGATGATAAAGGGAATATGATGCAGACCTTATAATCTGACAACTGTTATCGTATAACGAGGAGGTCTTATATGAGCAACAACTCTTTGCAAGTCACGCTCATTGGTGCGACGAATGTCCCGTCGGGAGCGAATGTAATCTTTAACAATGCTATTTTTCAGACAGGTACCATCACTTATAACGCTACCACAGGCGTCATAACGTTCGGCACACCGGGGCAATACGCCTTTAACTGGTGGGTTGATACGGATTCCAGCGCTTCGCCCATTGGTATATCGTTTGCCTTGCAGACCTCGCAGGGCGACTTCGTTCGAGGCGACTCTCCCCTCGTGAATGGGCAGGTATCGGGCATCGCCATTGTCGATATTTTAGCCGCAGGAACAACGGCTACGCTGCTAAACGCAACACCGAATGACATCGTATTATCCCCGAACGTGCCGGTACAAGCGAGCCTCATGGTGTATGAGGTTGACCTTGGCGCAACGGGGGCCACGGGCGCAACTGGTGCAACTGGCGCAACTGGCGAAACGGGTGTTACAGGTGCCACAGGCGTGGCTGGCGCGACGGGCGTCACGGGCGCAACCGGCGCAACGGGCGCAAGAGGCGCAACGGGTTCCACGGGTGCAACCGGTGCGAGAGGCGCTACAGGCGTCACGGGTGTAACGGGTGTTACAGGCGCCACGGGCGCGGCTGGCGCAGCTGGTGTAACGGGCGCAACGGGTTCGACTGGTGCTACAGGTGCCACAGGTGCGGCAGGTGCAACTGGCGTCACGGGTACAACGGGTGCAACGGGCGTCACAGGCGTCACGGGTGCTACAGGTGCCGCTGGCGCAGTGGGCGCTACTGGTTCGACAGGCGCAAGAGGCGTCACGGGCGTCACAGGCGCTACCGGCGTCACAGGCGTCACGGGTACAACGGGTACAACCGGCGCAACAGGCCCCGCATTCAACTCGTTTGCCAATGCGACCAAGACGGTGGATCAGCCCGCCATCCCTGTAACAGGCGTCATTACTTTGGATAATGTCTCGATCACGGGACCCGACATCACGTATGATCCGTTCACAGGTCTGTTCACATTCCTCACGGCGGGCACCTACGTGATCCAGTGGAACTTCTCCGCTACACCCGCGCCGGGAACTACGGGATTAGAGATTGACATGAACCTCTTCCCGGGTGCCGTTTTCGTAGAGGGTATTTCTGTCTCTTCCACAATCGATATGTTGGTTGGCACAGTTACCGTATATGCCGCTGCAGCGGGCGACACATTCGGCTTCGTCAATGGTTCGGATGGCGTCATCGATGTAGTAGCTTCCGCGGCCCCCGGTCCCTTCGGTACGGTTGCAATCTTCAGGATTGGGTAATAGACTTTCCGTTTAGATGCACTCACCATGCTCACTCTGAGTAGAACAACCGGCGTCGGATGATCCGACGCCGGTTGTTTGATTCATTCGTTCATCCATACTTCATTCGTTCATCCATACCATGCTAAAATTTGAATCAATGCTAAAATCTTCAGCGCTTGGGCGCTTCATGAGCTTGCGCCGTCTGCGCACGTTGACACTCATGATGTCGACCGAGAAGCGGCGACAACAGTAGTCGGACGCGACAAACCCGTGGTGGCGACAGGCGAGCGTCGTGGTCACGCCCGCGATGGGACGCGAGTGTACGCATACGCGGCATTGTTTGACTTGATCCTCAAATGAGATGAATTGTACCTTCACGATGGTATCCTTTTATGGTATCCTTTTCACGTTCACGACAGGCTGTGCTCAACCCTTGGACGATGTGTGCGCCGACGACGGCAGTTGTGTATTTTATACATATTATATCCTTTGTAGTCTTCCAAACACAGCATAGAGTTCGCCTCAAACCGACCTGCTGCATGACGGCATATGATTGGCTTGCTTTCGTCATACGTATATGGTATCATATATACAATAGCAAACTCTATACTAAAAGTCAAGGATACACGTCACTATGAAAAAGCTCGGACTCAATGACATACGCAAGGCCTTCCTCGACTATTTTGCGTCGAAGGAGCATATGATACTGCCATCGGCGTCGCTGGTTCCACAGGGCGATACGTCACTACTCACGACCAACAGCGGTATGCAACCGCTCAAGCCCTACTTTGCGGGTACGCTCACGCCGCCGTCGCAGCGACTCGCGTCGTGCCAACGCTGCCTGCGCAACACCGACATCTTGCGCGTCGGCGAGACCGCGCGACACGGTACCTACTTCGAGATGCTCGGCAACTTCTCGATCGCCGACTACTTCAAGCGCGAGGCCATCACCTACGCGTGGGAGTTCTGCACCGAGGTACTCGAGATCGACAAATCCAAGCTCTACGCGACGGTGTATCTCGACGACGATGAGGCGCATGGGCTTTGGCTCGAGTGTACGGACATCGACCCGACGCACGTCTCGCGCCTCGGCAAGGCCGACAACTTCTGGGAGATCGGCGACGGCCCCTGCGGCCCGTCGAGCGAGATCTACTACGACTGGGGCGAGGAACACTCGTGCGGATCGCCTGACTGCAAAGTCGGCTGCGACTGCGACCGCTACGTTGAGTTCTGGAACCTCGTGTTTACCCAGTTCGACCGCGCAGGCGATGTGTACACGCCGCTCGCGCGTAAGAACATCGACACGGGCATGGGGCTCGAGCGCCTGACCTGCATGAGTCAAGGCGTACGCACGCTGTTCGAGGTTGACACGATCGCGAGCATCCTCGACCACGTCGCGCGCATCGCGCATGTCGCGTTCCACACCGACCGCGAGTCCGACCGTTCGCTGCTCATCATCACGGATCATCTGCGCGGCTGCGTCAACCTGATTGCCGACGGCGTCGCGCCATCCAATGAGGGTACAGGCTACGTGCTGCGCCGTATGCTGCGCCGTGCCGTACAGCACGGCGGTCGACTCGGCATCCATCGCGCGTTTATGGCTGAAGTCGCCGATACCGTCATCGACCAGAGTTGTGATGCGTATCCGCACCTCGGCGAGAAGCGCGACTACATCAAGCGCATCCTCTCGGCCGAAGAAGAGGCGTTCGATCGTACAGTGCAGGGCGGCATGAATCTGCTCGAGGGTCTGATTGCAGATAGCAAAGGCGGCGTATTCTCCGGTGCAGAGGCTTTCAAACTCTACGATACCTACGGATTCCCGATTGACCTCACGATCGAGATCCTCAAGGAGCGAGGCATGTCCGTCGATATGGACGGCTACAACGCCGCCATGGACGAGCAGCGCAAACGCAGTCGCGCGAGCGTCAAGGGCGTGGGTTGGGACGACAGCGGCACCGCGCTCGACGTACCTGCCACTGTGTTCGTCGGATACGAGACACTCTGTAGTGACGCCACAGTCCTGTATATCAAAGCGGCCGACGGCGATACCGCGCAGATCATTCTCGATACCACGCCGTTCTACGCCGAGAGCGGCGGTCAAGTCGGTGACGCGGGCGTCATCACCTGCGGCGACACCGTCGTACGCGTGTCGCATACGACCAAGCACGATGGCCGATATATCCACCACGGCGAAGTCGTCAGCGGTACGCTGCAAGTCGGCGACCGCGTAACCGCGTCGGTCGATGCGGGCAAACGGTTGGCGACGGCGCAGAATCATACGGCGGCGCACCTGCTGCAACGCGCACTCCGCGACGTACTCGGCAGCCACGTGTCGCAGGCGGGTTCGTATGTATCGCCCGAGCTGCTGCGCTTCGACTTCACGCACTACGCGGCGCTTACGCCCGAAGAGACGATGCAGGTCGAGGACGCAGTCAACAACGCAATCCTCGCCGCCTACCCGATTCATATCGAAGAGATGGACATGGAGTCCGCGCGCGCGAAGGGTGCGATTGCGCTGTTCAACGAGAAGTATGGCAACAGCGTGCGCGTCGTCGACATGGGTGGCTACTCGGTTGAACTCTGCGGCGGTACGCATCTCGATAATACGTCCAAGGTCGGACTGTTCAAGATCCTGAGCGAATCCTCGATTTCAAGCGGCACGCGCCGCATCGAGGCGCACACATCGGTGCGCATCATCGACGATACGCGGCGGTTCGCGCACATGATCAGTCAGATCGCCGAACAGATGAAGACCACGCCCGCCGAACTCGGCGAACGCGTGTTCTCCATGATGAACAACCTGCGACTGTTCAAAGAAGAGGCGCAGGCACTCCGCGTGCAGATGGCCAATCTGCGCGTCGACGAGCTGCTGCGCGACAGTGCGCTGATCAAGGGCGTCACGCTGATTGCCGCACGCATCGACCATATGGATCGCGACGCACTGCGCACACTCGGCGACGCACTCCGCGACAAGTCCAAAGATTGCTGTATCCTGCTGTCGTCGGTCAGCGACGGCAAGATCGAGCTCATCGCGACCGCGACCAAGAGCGCAGTCGCGCGCGGCATACACTGCGGCAAGCTGATTTCGGCTGTCGCCAAGCATACGGGCGGCGGAGGTGGCGGCAAGCCCGACTTCGCTGCGGCAGGCGGCAAGGATGCGAGTAAGCTCGACGAAGCCATGGCGTTGGCCAGTGCGGTCGTCGACGAACAAGTGAAGTAATTCATGGATCACATCAACATCGTAGAGTTGCTGCGGCAGCGCGGCATCGCCGTCGCGGTCGCCGAAAGCATCACGGGCGGCAGCATAGCGGCGCGCATCGTGCAGCACGCGGGCGCGTCGCACGTACTCAAACTCGGCGTCGTCGCGTACTGCGACGAGATGAAGCGCGACGTGCTCGGCGTACCGCAGTCGCTGCTTGATGCACATACGGCGGTATCAGCCCAAGTTGCATGTGCGATGGCCGACGGCGTACGGCGGCTGTCGCACGGCGACGTCGCAGTGGCGACGACGGGGTATGCCGATGGCGAACACGCAGGGACTGTGTACATCGGCTACGCCGATGCGCGCGGTACGTCTGCGCAACTGCATCATTTCGATGGCACGCGCGGGGAAGTCATCGACCGCGCCGCCGATACCGCGATACACATCCTACTCGAAAGAACGAATCCAGCATGATTGTTTTAGCCATAGAATCCTCCTGCGACGAAACGGCGGCCGCCGTTGTGCGTGAAAATGAGGTACTTTCTAACGTCATCGCATCACAGGCCGCTACCCACGCGCAGTACGGCGGCGTGTATCCCGAAATCGCCTCGCGGATGCACATGGAGGTCATCGATACCGTCGTACGCGACGCACTGTCGCAGGCCAACGTGCGTTTTGGCGACATCACGCACGTCGCGGTCACGACGCACCCAGGTCTGATCGGCGCGCTACTCGTCGGCGTGTGCTATGCGCGGGGTTTGGCGTACGCGCTCTCCCGGCCACTCATCGAGGTCAACCACGTCGAGGCGCACATCGTCGCGTGTGAGATCGAGCATACTAAGCATACGATCGAGTATCCGCATGTGTCGCTCGTCGTATCGGGCGGACACTCGAGCCTGTACGTCATGCAATCGCGCGGCGACTACACGTGCGTCGGGCGTACGCGCGACGACGCGGCGGGCGAGGCGTTCGATAAAGTGGCACGTACGCTCGGACTGTCGTACCCGGGTGGCCCTGCAATCCAACAGGCCGCCATGGATGGCAACGCCGATGCGTTCGCGATGCCTAAGACGCGTTTCCCTGACAGCTACGACTTCTCGTTCTCGGGCATCAAGACGCATGTACTGTCGCTCGTGAATCGGCTCAACATGAAGGGTGAGGCTATCCCTGTCGCGGACATCGCCGCATCGTTCCAGCGCAGTATGGCCGAATGTCTGATTGGGCGGCTGTCCGACGTGGGGGTGGCGTACGATGCGCGCACCGTGTCGGTATGCGGTGGCGTCGCGTGCAACGCCGAGGTTCGGCGGCTATTGCGCGCGTACGGCGACCGTGCGGGCGTGACGGCGGTGGTGCCGTCGCCCGTGTACTGCACGGATAATGCTGTGATGGTGGGCGTTCGCGCGATGATGGACACATAAAAGCATGTTTGGCATATCGAGGAGGTCTTCATATGATGGATAGAGAAATGTTAAGGCAAGTTGTAGACGTAATACCTGAAGAAAAGTTGGTGCTGGCATTCGCGCTAATCAATACGTATTGCACCAAAACTCCCGATGATTACGAGAGTGATCAAGCATACTTTGAATCCATACCAGGTTTTGCCGAATACTTGAGGAACATGATGGATGCGCCTGATTCTGAGTGGTTGTCGGAAGATGAGGTCGAGTGGTGATGTATGTCATCAGGTATTCAAAACAAGCTGCCAAGGATATACGTAAATTGGAAGCGCATTATCTCAAAGACAAAGCGCATAGCCTTATTGCAATCATAAAAGAGAATCCATTTACCTACCCTCCGCCATTCGAGAAGATGGGTGGTGACTTCAAAGGTTTCTATTCTAGAAGGATAAACAAGGAACACAGGTTATTATACACGGTTGACGAGCAAATGGGTATCGTATCGATCTACCGCGTATGGTCGCACTACGAGGGACTTAATATATAATATATAAGGAGGCAACACCATGACAAACCGCGAACGCATCGGTTTGATACTCAAGCGCAAGAAGGCCGACCGCATCGGTCTGATGGAGCACTTTTGGGGCGATACGCATAAGGCGTACGTCGACGGTGGGCACATCCAGCCCAATGAGGACTTCGCCGAACACTTCAACCTCGACTTCATGATGGCGGGTTGGCCGAACTATGTGGCCGATCTCGACTATACGCCCGAGACGATTGCCGAGGATGAGGATACGATTACGACCAAGAACGGCAACGGCGCGATCCTGCGCACGCATAAGAAACACGATACCACGCCTGAGCATGTCGCGTTCACCGTGACCGAGCGCGAGGGTTGGGAGAACATACGTCCGCTGCTCGCCAATTGGGACGAGCGCCGCATCGACGTCGACGCGTACAAGGCAGGACGCGCCAAGGCTGCCGAGCAGGGTCGATTCTTCTGCTGGAGCGGCGTCAACGTATTCGAGCAGATGCATCCGATCTGCGGACACGAGCATATGCTCGTCGGTATGCTTGACGATCCCGACTGGATCCACGACATGTGCGACGTGCTGTCGACGCTCAACATCCGCGCGATGGAGGAGCTGTTCAGCAAGGGCGGCGTACCCGACGGCGTGTGGTTCTACGAGGACATGGGTTACAAACAGAGTCCGTTCATGTCACCCGCGCTCTATGACGAACTGATTAAGCCGTACCACAAGCGCACGATCGACTTCATCAAGTCGTATGGCATCCCGACGATCATGCACTCGTGTGGCTTCGTCGAGCCGTTGTTGCCCGGCATGATCGAAGCGGGCATCGACTGTCTCCAGGTCATCGAGATCAAAGCAGGTATGGATCTGTTGCGCATCTTCAAGAACTACGGCGATGTGTTGTCGCTCTGCGGTGGCATCGACGTACGCGTGCTCTACACCAACGACAAGGCGCAGATCGACGCCGAACTCGAGGCCAAGATTCCGATTGTCAAGGAAGGCTACGGCTACATCCTGCACAGTGACCATTCGATCCCCAAGACGGTGAACTACGAGACGTTCCAATATTTCATCGAAAAGGGTCTGGCGTTGGGCAAGTATGAATCATGATAGATCAAGCAGGTAGGTAGTATATATGTACTCAATCTTAGTTAAATACTCTGAAATCATACTCAAAGGCCAAAACCGCCGTACGTTCGAGGCGCAGCTCATACGCAACCTGCGCGCGGCGGTCGGAAATGACGTCGGCGTCACGTACGGCGGCGCGACGATCTACATCGACCCGCGTGGGCGCGATCCCCAGCGCATTGCCGAACAGTGCCGCGACGTATTCGGCGTGTCGACGATTGCCGTCGCGCGCGTCTGCGACAAGGCACTCGACGACATCTGCGCCACGGCGGCCGATGTCATGGGAGAATCCTTCGCGCGTACATTCAAGGTCGAGTCGCGTCGCGCCGACAAGAACTTCCCGCTCACGTCGCCCGAACTGTCGCGCACCGTGGGTGGCTACGTGCTAAACAAGCACGCGCATCTGCACGTCGACGTCAACAATCCCGGCGTGATCCTCTACGTCGACGTGCGCGAGCAGCACTGCTACATCTATGCCGAGAAGATCGGCGGGCGCGGCGGCGTACCCGTCGGCACGGGCGGACGCGCGATGCTGCTGCTGTCGGGCGGCATCGACTCGCCCGTCGCCGCGTACTGTATGGCGCGACGCGGGATGGTCATGAGCGCGGTACACTTTTACTCCTATCCGTATACCGATCTGCGTGCCAAGGATAAGGTTATGGAACTCGCACGGCTGCTCACGCGCTTCTGTGGCGCGATTCACCTGCACTGCGTGTCTATGACGGACTTGCAGCTCGCGCTCCGCGAGCACACCGACGATACGTACCACACAATCCTACTACGGCGCAGTATGATGCGCGTTGCACAGCGTATCGCGTACGATCACCACTGTCAAGCCTTGGTTACGGGCGAGAGTCTCGGACAGGTTGCGTCCCAGACGATCGAATCGCTGACCTGCACCGATGCGGTCGCCGATATGCCCGTATTGCGCCCGCTCATCGGCATGAACAAAGAGGAGATCGTCGTGATGTCTCGTGACATCGGCACGTACGAGACGAGCATTCTGCCGTTCGAGGACTGTTGTAGCGTATTCACGCCCAAGCATCCCGTGACCAAGCCCAAGCCGAGCAACGTGTTGCGCGAGGAAGCCAAGCTCGATCTGTCGATCTACGAGGCTGCCGCGCTCGGCAGCGCTGAGTATATGCTCATCGAGAGGAATTGAGTGACTATGAGTTGTATATTTTGTAGAATTATTGCCGGGGAAATTCCTGCGACGATCGAATATCAGGATGACGCGTGCGTCGTGATCCGCGACATCGCGCCCGCCGCACCGATCCATCTGCTGGTGATCCCCAAGGTGCATGTGTCCGACATGGGTGCGGTTGCGGATATGCAGCTGTTTGTCGATATATTTGCCGCGATACAGAAGGTCGTCGCGACACAGCCGTTGTCTGAAGGCTACCGCGTCGTCACCAACGTGGGCGACCACGGTGGGCAGACCGTGTCACATTTGCACTTCCATATACTCGGTGGGGACAAACTGGGTAAGATGGCATAACGATACGCTATCATTCATATAGATCATAGATCTGGAGGGTACTTATGTTAAACGCAGTACATCACATCGCGCTCGATAGCGCATACTATGACAAGACTGTAACATTCTACGAAGCGCTCGGCATGACACAGTGGAAGACCTGGGGCAGCGAAGAGGAGAAGAATCGCGCGTGCATGATGCAATTCGGCAACGGCTCGTGCATCGAGATCTTCGAGCGGGCGTCCGTCGCGGATCCTGCGGGCAATTACCCGCACCTCGCGTTCGCAGTCGACGATACCGACGCGTGCTACAACGCCGCGATCGCGGCGGCCGCTACGACGCAGATTGTGACGACCGACCTGGACATCCCGTGCCACGGCGGAGCATATCCCGTACGCATCGCATTTGTCGTTGGGTTTAACAAAGAGGTGCTCGAGTTCTTCGCGGAACGCAAGTAACACACCGACGCGGCTCCCGCACAGGGAGTCGCGTTCTTTTTGGCTTCATTTTGTTTCATGTTTGTTTAATCATGATGATCGACTTCTTATATGGACTTCTTATCTGACTGCTTCAAGCTCTACTCTGTATTCTGTATCATCGGCGTCACGACGTTCGGCGGCGGCTACGCGATGTTCCCGATTATGCTGCGTGAACTGCATCAGAAGCGCGGCATGGTCGACGAAGATACGATCACCGACTACTTCACCATGGCGCAGACGCTGCCCGGCATCATTGCGGCCAATACAGCCGCGCTCATCGGGTACAAGCGGCGCGGCATAGCCGGCGCACTGTGTGCAATGCTCGGCGTGATTACACCCAGCATCGTCGTGATCTGCATCATCGCGGCATTCTACTCAGCGTTCGCGGAACAGCCCGTCGTCGCGCGTATCTTCCGCGGCATCAACATCGCGGTCGCGGCGACGATTGCCGCAACGCTCGCGCGGCTCGCGCCCAAACAGTTGAAGTCTCCGTTCGCCATCGCGTTGGCCGTCGTGTCGTTCGCGACATGTTTTATACTCAAGATCTCAATCCTCTATATTGTACTCGCGAGCCTATTGCTCATCTCAA
>CAYPOE010000057.1:0-10875 GCA_964412285.1 uncultured Eubacteriales bacterium
TGCCGCACGCGCCAGCTGCGCCAAGCGCGCAATGGAGTCCTCGACGTCGCGCGGCGCGACCATCATGAGGTCGGCGAGCTCGTCGATGATGATGACGATCTGCGGCAGCGTCTCTTTTTCAGGATTGTTCGCGATGTTGCTGTTGTAGTTGGCGAGGTCGCGCGCGGAGTGTTCGGCGAAGAGTTTGTAGCGGTTGGTCATCTCGTTGACCGCCCACTGGAGCGCGCCCGCCGCCTTGCGCGGATCCGTGACGACGGGGATCAGCAGGTGCGGGATGCCGTTGTACATGCCGAGTTCGACGACCTTGGGGTCGATCATGACGAGCTTGACCTCGTTCGGCGACGCTTTATACAGGATCGATGTGATCAGCGTGTTGATGCAGACCGATTTACCCGAACCCGTCGAACCCGCGATGAGTAGGTGGGGCATCCGCGCGATGTCGGTGATGATGGGTTTGCCCGCGATGTCCTTGCCGAGTCCGAACGCGAGGCGCGAATCGAACGACATGAACTCCTGCGTGCCGATGACTTCACGCATGAACACGGTCGACTGCGTCGCATTGGGTACCTCGACGCCGATGGCGGCCTTGCCCGGAATGGGTTCGATGCGGATGCCTGTCGCGGCGAGGTTCAGCGCGATGTCGTCGGACAGCGACGTGATCTTGCTGATCTTGACGCCCGCGTTGGGCACGAGTTCGTAGCGCGTGATCGTGGGGCCGCGGCTGTAGTCGACGATCTTTGCCTCGACGCCGAATGACTTGAGCGTGTCGATGAGCTTCTTCGCCGTGGCCTCGAGCTGCATGTCGTCGTCGACAGGCGGGGCCGCCGCCTCTTTGAGGATCGACAGCTGTGGGAAGCGATAGTCGAGCCGCTCGTTGACGATGTCGATCTCGACTTCTTCGGTCTGTTGCAAGCGCTTCTTTTTGGGCAGCAGCGACACCTCGGTCGCGACCTCGATGGCCTTGCCGATCGCGTCCTCGTCGGGCAGCTGCGTCGCCTGTACATCGGGTTGTACGGCCTCCATCATGGCGGCGGTGTCGATGGGTTCAGACTTCTTGCGCCGGGACTTGGGCGCTTCTGATTCCGTGCCGTCGGACGACGGCTGCGTCGCCGCATCGGGCGGCAGCGGCTGCGTGGGTACGTCGAGGGCTTCTCCGATCTGGCGGCGCGTGCGTTCCATATCGGCCTTACTCGTGCGCGCACGCGGGGGACGCTGCTCGATCGCGTCGTTGACGCCTTGGTACGCCGACAGAACCGTATTCTTGACGCCGCGTCCGCACCAGAGGATGATGCGCAGGAACGGGATCTCGAAGATCACGATGAGCATGATGAGCAGGCCTGCGCCGAAGATCAAGATGCTGCCCACGCGTCCGAGCAATGCGACGAACGGCAGTGCGATGAATCCGCCGACGACGCCGCCGCCGCGCCCCGCCGTACCCCAGAGCCAGAACTCCTCGGTGATATCCGTGCCAATCGTGAAGAGTACGCACGATACGACGACGCAGAGTCCTGTACACCAGTACTTATAGGATTCACCGTGCAGAATCATGCCGTGCAGCGCGGCGACGATGACGATGAATGCGAGGACGTAGGCGGGTACGCCGAACATACCGAACAGGAACGAGCGGATCCAGCCGCCGAGTTTGCCCGCCGAGTCGGTGTAGATCGAGAGGATCAGGAAGATGCAGAGCGCAATGACGCAGACGCAGATGACGTCGGCGGTGCGGTTATGCGTCGTGCGTTCGGCTTTGGTGAGTGCGGAGGTTTTTTTAGCCATGGCGATGGAGGGGTGGAGTGGGGGTGATTTTCATGTGCCTGTGTTCGTGTGCCTGTGCGTATGCATCATTGCTTATTTATAGATATACTGCGTGCCAAAGTTGGCGAGGCTCGAAAACCCGGCGTTCTTGAACGCATTCTTGTCGCCGATGCAGTACACATAGTCGCCGTTGATGGCTGTGATATAGTACCGGGGGTAGGTCTTCTCGTAGAAGCGAAAGATCTCTTGCGCATCGGTTTCGGATGTGCCATAGCAGATATCGATAAACGAGCTGCCTTTGTCGGCGTAGATGCGGTCTACGACGAGCGCGCTGTCGCCGAGGTCTGTGCGGCGGGTGATGCTGTATCCAGCCCGGGTCAGATGATCGGTCAATGCCTCTGCCGTCGGCACGACGTCGTCGGCGGAGTCGGGGCCTTCATTCGGTTTGCCCACGCCGTTGATCTCGACGCCTGCCACGCCGAAGTTCTTCGTCGGTTCCTTCGCGGCGAGTTGGCAACCCGTTAAGCCTGCTGTGCAAAGAATCAACACAGATAGTACGATGAGTGGAACGGTGAATCTCATAATGCGTGATCTCCTGCGGTTTGTGTGATGCCGCTTTTTTCAAACAAAGTGTCTTTTGCCTGTTCTTCTGATAGTATGATCGCTTTCGTACTACATATAGTATATCACAAATGCGGCGAGTCAAGCTATCCCGTTTGCAACTGCTAAAACTCCCGCGCCGATACGCAGAGCGGCAACAAAACCGATAGCAGCAGAACCAGATTGAACACGGCGTTGAAGTAGACGCGGAAGTACAGGGACACCGGTTCGTCTATGATAAACCATGCGCATAGCGCAAAGAGCAGGCACTGCCAAGCCCATTTCTCTTTTTTGGCAAACGCGTTGTGAACGATGAAATAGATCAAGACGCCGACCATCACGCACGTAGCGCCGAGCAAGCCGTAGATCCATTGCTGGAAATGCAGCGTGCCGGCTGGGAGTACGGCGTCCGCGCCCGTCCAGAAGGTAGGGTTGATCTGGTTGTTGAACAATACTTGAAATACGGGCGTCTGATTCAACAGCGCAATCACCACGCCAAAAATAGAGAATAGCACGCTCACGATCTTGAGCCATATCACGCAAAACTGGAATCGAGTCATCATCAATCTCACACCCTGTCCTTGGGATTTCTGCAACCAAAAAGGGCTTGCTGTCAACTGAGCCTTTTTGGCAATGGCTACTCGATGTTTTTCAGTCCGTCGAATAGTTCGTTAAAAGACTTCTGCTGTTTGCATCTGCCGTACGATAGCTCTTTGTTGTCGCCAAACTCGAGCAAAAAACATTTGGTCAACTCTTCGACCGTCTGCTCCAACGTAGTGAAGAACTGGGTGTAGGCAAAGCGATACGCGGCCGTACCCTCGTTGAAATGACTCGTGATCAACGATTCTGTGACTTGGTCGAGCGGGTACATCTTTAAGTGCAACAGCTCGTGGACGATGACTTCTTCGATATTCTCCTGCTTGGGGTTGGCGATGTTGAGCAAGAGGATGGCCTTCCGATCATCGCAATCGATCTTGAGATCGCCTGTCTTTCGCCATTCCATATCTTCCACGCAATACAACACGACGTCCCACCCGGGGACGACCCGCAGCTTCTTGCACCATTTTTCAAACAAATCTTCAAATAAAGAGAAAGATACCGTAGTTTCTGCATCCAACTGCATCACCCCCTATTGCATACTGTGGCTTTCAGGCCCATCATGGATACATCTCTCAAACGTAACCGTTGGCCCTATAGAATCCAGCGGCTGCAATGTTCTATCACTTGATCCTTCCGCGCGATGACGTCGCGCGCGTCCTTGATCTCGCACATATAAAAACTGTCGCACATCTCTATCTCCATGTGTCCGCAATAATGCTTGATGCTCTCTATGATATGCTCACACTCAACGGGATGGGCACCTGTGCGCAAGGATACCGCGTATCCCTTCTTGCCGCCTGAGAGCCTTTTGTGCAGCGGGTTGGGATTCGTATTGCTATACGGCGTACATCGGTCGAAGAAGGTCTTGAGCTGTCCCGGGACGTCGGCCCAATAAGACGGGACAACGAATACGATGTTATCAGACTGATCCATTTGATCGAATAAATACGCTACACCATCGTCTTGAAAACAGGTTGCGGTCTCGTAACAGGTCTTGCAGCCCTTGCAAAACTGTACATCCAAATCGCCCAAGCATACCGTTTGTATCGTTTGTCGCGTTTGTACGGTTTGCGCCTCGGCTCTTTCCTGCAAGCAACTCGCAATGATCTTGACGAGTTCGGCGGTCGCCCCGTTGTTGACCGGACTCCCGTTCACAATCAGCGTCCTCATATGTCGCACTTCCTCCTGTTGTATGCGCGTATGCGTACTCCGTGCGGGATCGCCTGCGCCGTGGGGTTATACGCACGATCCCGCGGCACCCTCTTGTTCATTTTGTTGATGATAAAGTTGGGCGAGATGCGTCAAGTGTTCTACTACATGAGGGTTCCAATGGATTTTTGTCGGCAGTTCGTCGCATGGAAATGCCGGACATATCCCGCAAAACTGTATATTGTGCAGCTTTGCACACGCATGAATCGGACAACGCCCCGACTGCGCCCATTCCTTGCAATGTCCATCTGATTCAATGCATCCTTCGCATAATCCGTCGACTTTCTTTTTGCATCCGACGCAACATTCGCCACATGCTGTTATTGTGGTGAAATCAATGGTATTGGCCATCATAATCCCTCCCATTTGAATGGCATTGCCAATCCGCATACATCGGGCAACGCCGCCGCGACCCATGATTGCCGCGACGGCGTTGCTGTGCGATTTGCCTCACGCCTTGCCAAAGCCATTGAACCATGCGCGCTGCTCGAACGGCTTCTTCTTGACGTGCGACACGGGTTTGGCCGCGACGCCCACGGGTAGGAAGCACACGAGATCGTACGCCTCGGGTACGCCCAAAATGTCGCCCATCTGCCGACCGATCTGGTCCGCGTCGGTGATGTAACCCTCGACCCAGCAGCTCTCGTAGCCGAGTTCGACGATGGCGAGCAGCATGTTCTGGATCGCAGCCGAATAGTCCTGCACGTTAAACGCCTTGTCGCGATAGCAGACGATGCGCTGCGTGAGCACGCAGATCACGGCGGGCGCGGACGTGAACGACTCGCCGCCGAGTGTCGCGTACAGCCGTTCAAGTAACGTGGGATCGTCGACGGCAATCAAGCTCGTCGTCTGGGTATTGCAGCCCGACGGCGCGGCGAGACCCGCCTCCAAGATGGCGGTCAGGTGTTCGCGCGGCACGGGCGTGGGATGGTATAGTCCGCGATAGCTGGTTCTCTCGCGTATGGCAGTCAATACGTCCATGATAGAAACCCTCCATAAAATAAAATTAAGTATAATAAGAGCAAAACAAACATAACGGATTATATGCCCAACTCATCGACCGACAGCTCATACGCAGGCAGGAAGTGTTCGATAAAGTAGCGTAGCTCCGGCAGATCCTGACATAGATCGCCGAGGATCAGCCGGATCTGCTGCTCCGCGCGCCCGAACTCGTGATTGCCCGCTTTGCGTTCCTCGATGCATTTGATGTAGGCGGCCAACTTGTCGGCGGCTTTGATGATGCGTTTGACCCGCCCGTCCTCTGTGTCCTCACTCAGCAGCGATTCGTATAGCGGCGCGAGCGCATCGGGCAGCATGGCGGTCAGGCGCTTTTTGGCTGCATCCTCGACTTCGCCGTAGGTTTCGCGGATCACGGTGTTGTAGTACTTGATCGGCGTAGGCATGTCGCCCGTCAGCACCTCGGGCAGATCGTGCAGCAGCGCGACCACCGTCACATGCGCAGGATCCACGTCAACGCTGTAGATCTCGCGCGCGATCAGCGCGAGTCCGTGCGCGAGCAGCGCGGTATCCATGCAATGCTCTTTGACGTTCTCGGGCAACAGGTTGCGCTTGAGTCCCCAGCGGTTGATGTATTTCGTGCGCCCCGCCATTGCGAAGAATCCGTAAACTGTATCGTTCATGCGTTTTTTGTCTTCTCGATTGTTTCACGTGAAACATCGGATCGCCGCGCGGCAGACGCGCCGCGCCGTCATGCGAAGATGTTGATGAGTACGGTCAGCGTACCCACGATGAATAAGTAGTACGAAAAATAGATGAACCGCCCCTTGCGCAGCGCGGTGAGCAGCAACTTGATTGCGAGGATGCCCGCGATAAACGCGCTGATCATGCCTGCCGCGACGCAGGCCGCGCTCACGCCGAGCGTACCCGCCTCGAGTGCGTCGGGTACAGAGAATGCCGTCGCACCGAGGATCGCAATGCCCGACAGCAGGAACGAGAATCGTACCGCGAACTCTTTCTTGAAGCCCGTCGCCACGCCGCCGAAGATCGTCATGCCGCTGCGCGATACGCCGGGGAAGATCGCCGCGAGTTGGAACAGTCCGACGACGAACGCCGACCTGTATGTACCTGTGACCTCGTCGCGCTTGCGTTCGGTCATGAATTCCATGAAGAACAGTACGATGCCTGTGAACAGCAGTGCGACGCCGACGAATAGCGTCGACGAGAAGAACGTCTCGATCGCGCCCTCGAGTACCGCGCCCGCGACGAGCGGGATCGACGCGATGAACAGCATGAACAGCATCCGGCGCGACGGCGCGCGCTTCGGGTTGAGTTTCCCTTTGGTCGCCACATCGGCGACTGTGCCGAACGCCTCGCCTAGGAGGCTCATGACGTCGGCGCGGTACATCACCAAGACCGACAGCAGCGTACCGACGTGCAGCAACACGTCGAATACGATGTACTGCGCCGTGTCGCCGAGTCCCAATGCTTCTTGCAACAGTACCAAGTGTCCGCTCGACGAGATGGGCAGAAATTCCGCCACGCCTTGCGCCAATCCCAATACCACGGCTTGCCAAACCGACATAGTCCCTCCTAATCCAAGCATGATCCAAGATCATGATCCAATATCATGTAGTCGTTGTCCAACGCCCGCGCCGTGTACACGACGCCGCGCTCGATGCGCACATCGCCGTAGTCGCCGTCGCACGGCAACGCCATGTACGGGTGCGGCGCGTAGACGCCGTCACGCACGCGGCGTACGCGCAGTCGGTACGCGCGACCGAGCAGCGCCGCCGCGTACGACAAATCGCCGCGCTGTACGGCGGCGCGGATACTCGTACTCGATACAGGCTGTCCATGATATTCTATGCAGTCGGGTACGCGCAATAGAATGTCGTGTTGCTCGCAGTAGCGCGCGAGCAGGTCGATGTTGCCCACGCCGCCGTGTCCGAATCGGAAGTTGTCGCCCACGATGATCGCGCGCGGCCGCAACGCCAGCGACAGCCGTCGCAGAAACAGCGGCGGCGACGTATCGCGGAGTTCGGGCGTGAACGGTTCGGCGCGGACGTCCACGCCGCGCTGCCGGATCAGCTCGAACTGGTCGCGGCGCAGCGTGAGCATCGGCGTACGTCGACCTGTGATGTATGGCGACGGGTCGTTGGTGAACGTGTACGCCGTGGGGATGCAGCCGTAGCGTGTGCCGAGCGCGCGCGCCGCGTCGAGCAGCGCGGCGTGCCCGAGGTGTACGCCGTCGAATCGTCCGAGCGCGACGACGGTCGCGGGATTTTTGTAAGTCATGGAGGGGCCTGTGGGGTACGGGGTTACGGTGTGGGGAAGTGTTATGGATCCGTTTGATCTGTCGCCTTGTCTTCGTCGGGCTTGAGGATCCGCCCGCGCGAGATGTACAGGTGGCTCGACGTGAGCAGCCGCTGTTCTTTGGAGAGGTCGGTCACGCGGTTGCCGTCCGCGTCGATCGTCACGCGTTCGCTGACGACGGGCAGTGCGGCGCGGTAGAGGTCGAGGAAGCTGTAGAAATCGGTCTTGGGCAGCCCGATGTAGTCGAGCAACATGTTGCCCATGAAGCACGGCGACACGGTGCCTGCATCGTACGACGTCGTATCGTAGTTGCTCCAGATGAACGCGGGCGTCGTGTGCATCCGCAGCCACTCGTCGTCGGTGAACTCGATCTCGATGTTCTCGACGAATCCCGAATCGATGAACGTATCGTAGCCCGGACCCATCGACGGCAGGTGGTCGCCGAAGAACAGCAGCACCGTCGGGCGGTCGCGTTCTGCGAGCGCATCGCAGAGCCGCGCGAGTTGCAGGTCGGCGTGGTAGACGCCCTCTGCGAGGTTGGAGACCTTGTTGCGTTGCTCGTCGTTGAGTATGCTCGACGTCACGGTCACGTCGAACTCGGTGAATTTATCGAGGTAGAGTCCGTGATTGCCCATCGTGATGCCGAAGTAGAACGTCGGGTCCGTGTCGCGTTTGAGTTCCCAGAGTAGGCGGTCGGTGAACGATTCGTCGGTGATGTAGTTGTATCGCCCGTCGCGCGACGGCAACGGCGGTACCATGGATAGATCGGTATAGTCGCCGACGTACATCATCTTCTTGTTGCTCCGATCGTAGGTCGGGAAGTCCTCCATGCCGATGAACGTGTCGAAGCCGAACAGCTTGTACGCCTCTTCGCGCCCGTAGAAGCTCTTCTCGAACGTGTGCAGCGCCTTGGTCGCGTAGCCGAGCTCTTTGAAGTACGATGCGAGCGTCGGTACGGGCTGGTGGTCGGGTACGTTGATGTACTGCTCGTACGGCGAGGTGTACGCGAGGTCGCGCAGCGTGAGTCCCGACAGCACTTCAAACTCCGACACGACGGTGTTGCCGCCGAACACGGGCGCAATCATGTTGAAGGACACGCCCTCGTCGCGGAGGCGTTGGAAGTGGGTCGTGGGATCGGGCGTGACCTGTATCGATCCGAGGTTCATCGGATCCCAGAACGCTTCGGACAAAATCACGATGACGTCGGGCTTGATCATGACGTCCTCCGGCGCGACGGGCGGGGTGTAGGTCTGTCGCATGATCTCGTCGATGTTGACGACGCCGTTCTCTCCCTCGATGGCGGCCGACAGCGTGTCGAGCATGTTGTCGTTTTGGCGCATCCGCACGACGTCGGATACAAACGAACTCACATAGCCGCGCTGGTACATGAGGACGACATTGTTGGCTGCGGACGGCGCGAGGATCGTAAACGGCGCGAGTGCGGCGACGGCATAGATCGACGCGCAAAACAGCGTGCCGGGTACGCGGCGACGGCGGGGTCGCCCGAAGAACAGCAGCGCGGTCAGCAGCAACAGTACGGCGGCGGTCACGTAGAACGTGGTCGGGATGGACAGCGTACCCGCGAAGCCCTTGATGTCGCCCGCGCGCCCTGCGAGCAGGAAGTCGCTCGCGACGAACGGCGAACCCAGCGTCATGAGCTTCTGGTAGCTCACGAAGGTCATCGCGGCGGGGAGTCCGTAGGTGAGGATCGCGGCGACGCCGTAGTGCCGCGTCAAGAGTGCGACGCCGAAGTACGCGCAACCAAGCAGTGCGACGGTGAATAGGAGGTTGGCGATCCGCGCCGAAGTGAACATCTGCGCATAGGCCGACGTCGTGCCGAACGCCGTGAGTTCGACGAATGCGGCGATGTACAGCGGCATGATATACGCCGCGATACGGTAGCCGCGGTGGAGGGTTTTCTTTCGCATCAATAGTATTGCTTCATCCCCCGCGCATAGGCACGGGGGATGAAGTCCCGATCGTATATTTTGTGATGATTTTATCGCTTTGCGAGTACGTCTTTCTCGTATGCCTTGACCTCGTCGAGCCATGCGGAACCGACGGGGATGTCCTGCGACAGGCAGTAGTAGTCGAACACTGCGCTCCACGGGTAGGACTTGAATTCCTCGGTCAGCGCGAGACGGCTCGTGAAGTCGCCTGCGGCTTCGCACGCCTTGATCGTGGCGACAGGCTCGAGCATTGCGCGGATCATTGCGCGCTGCGCGTTGCGCGCGCCGATGACCCATGCGGCGATGCGGTTGATCGACGCATCGAAGAAGTCGAGCGACAGGAATACGCGGTCGAAGTAGCCGCTGCGCACCATGTCGGAGAATACGTCGTTGAGGTCGTCGCGGTTGGCGAGTACGTGGTCGGAGTCCCAACGCATGGGGCGCGAGAGGTGGAACAGCACGTTCTCGTTGTAGAGCAGCGCGGACGACAGCTTATCCGCGACGGACTCGGTCGGATGGAAGTGACCGAGGTCGAGGGTCAGCATGACGTCTTTGTTGTGCATCGTGTAGTTGGCGTAGAATTCCATCGAACCGACGACGTATGCCTCTGTGCCGATGCCGAACAGTTTGCACTCGACCGCGTCGCGGTTGTAGGTCTTGTCTACGTCGGCGGCGAAGATCTTGTCGAGCGAATCCTTGAGCCTTGCGCGCGGAGCCAAACGATCGGCGGGCGTATCCTTATAGCCATCCTGCACCCAGAGGTTGTTGACGCAGGGCTGCCCCAACTCTTTGCCCATGTACGCGCCGATCACACGCGTGCGAATCGCGTGTTCGATCCAGTAAGCGCGGATGCCTTCGTCCGCGTCGGACAGCGTGAGTCCCGAGGCGGCCTTGGGGTGAGAGAAGAAGGTCGGGTTCATGTCGAGACCGATGTTCTGCTTCTTGGCATAGTCGACCCACGGCGCGAAGTGCTTCGGCTCGATGGCGTCGCGTCCGACTTTGACGCCATCGGTCAGCGCGTACGACGCGTGGAGGTTCAGCTTCTTTTTGCCGGGGATCAGCGAGATGGCTTTTTTGAAGTCGGCCATCAACTCTTCGGGCTTGGTAGCTTTGCCCATGTAGCCGCCCGTGACCGTGATGTCGGCGGACGCACCCTCTTCGGGTACCTCGAAGCCGCCGACGTCGTCGGCCTGCCAGCAGTGGATCGACAGCGGGATTGCCGCGACTTTGGCGATTACGGCATCGGTATCGATGCCGACGGCGGCGTAGCGCTCTTTTGCGATTTCATATGCGTTCTTGATGACGTCCATGTTAGAAACTCCTTGTGCTGATGAGATATGTTATGCGTTCTATTCTTTGATATGTTTTACGGGTGAGGCGCATGTTTCATGTGAAACATCCTGTGCGCATCCTGTGCGGCTACAGTTGATCATTGATTTGGGATGATATGTGTTCGTGCAAGCGTATGAATCGTGGCAGATACTGCTCT
>CAYPOE010000058.1:0-10837 GCA_964412285.1 uncultured Eubacteriales bacterium
AACAAATATAAATAGTAATGCCGAAATTATTAAGAATTATTATATTGCGCCTGTTTTAATAATTCTTAATAATTTATGACTTACGATTTAAGAATTGCGTCGTATAATCAGGGTATAGCAAACACAGGAGGCGCAACATGAACAAAATCGCAAACGCCGTCATACAACATAAGCGCACCGTACTGATCTGCTTTCTCGTACTCATCTTATTGAGCGCGGTACTGCAACGCATCGTATCGGTCAACTACAACCTACTCAGCTATCTGCCCGAGGATTCCCCCTCGACCGTCGCCATGGACGTGATGAACGCCGAGTTCGAGAAGTCTGCGCCCAACGCGCGCGCACTCGTCAATGATGTCGGCATCCCCGAGGCGCTCGACTACAAGCGGCGTATCGCCGAAGTCGATGGCGTACTCGAAGTCACGTGGCTCGACGATACACAAAACGTCTACCAACCGCTCGAAGCCATCCCTGAAAAGATCCGTAACAACTGGTACGTCAACGGCAACGCGCTGTTCAAGCTCGTCATCGACGATGACAAAGCCGACGCCGCCATTGCAGCCATCACCGACATCATCGGCGACGGCGGCGAACTCACAGGCGACGTCGTCGATACGTCGGCGGCCAAACAGAACACAGGTGCCGAAGTCGGCGAGATGCTCCTGTTCATTCTGCCCATCATCCTGCTCATCCTGGTCATCACGACGAGTTCGTGGTTCGAGCCTGTACTCTTCATGGTTGCCATCGGCGTGGCCATCGTCATCAACAACGGTACCAACGCATTTTTAGGGGAGATTTCATTCATCACCAAGACCACAGCCGCGATTCTACAACTCGCAGTGTCGATGGACTACTCCATCTTCCTGCTGCACCGCTTCAGTGAGTTCAGAACCATGGGGCAGGACGTACCTACAGCTATGGTCAACGCGATGAAGAAGTCGTTCTCGTCGATCCTTGCGAGCGGACTCACGACGGCCATCGGCTTCGGCGCACTCATGATCATGCGCTTCAAGATCGGCCCCGACCTCGGCATCGTGCTCGCCAAAGGCATCCTGTTCAGCATAATGTCGATCCTGCTGCTGCTGCCTGTCGTCACAGTCTACACCTACAAACTCATTGACAAGACCCACCACCGTTCGTTCTTGCCGTCGTTCAAGGGATTCGCCAAGGTCGCGCTCAAACTCGGACTGCCCGCGATCCTCCTCGTCTGCATCCTCGTCGTACCGTCGTTCTTAGCGCAGCAGCGCAATGACTTCATGTATGGCGCATCGGCCATGGGCAACAACGCGCAGGGCGTTACGCGCACCGAAGAGCTGTTCGGCAAAGAGAACAACATGGTGCTGCTCGTACCCAAAGGCGACGTCGTCACGGAGCGGGCGCTCTGCGACGAACTCGCGACCAAGTCGTACGTCGGCGATGTGATCTCATACGTGCGCACGATTGGCGCGGTGATCCCGCAGTCGTTTGTACCGCCCGATAAACTCACGACATTCCAGTCCGAACACTACAGTCGCATCATACTCACGCTCACGACCGAGCAAGAGAGCGCCGATGCGTTCGAGGCCATCGAGGACATACGCGCCACCGCGTCGAAGTACTACGGCGACGCATACCATTTCGCAGGCGGTACGGCCAATGTCTACGACATGAAGCAGACCGTCATACAGGACAACCAACTCGTCACCATCATCGCCATCGCGGGCATCGGATTGGTGTTGCTATTCTCATTCAAGTCGCTGCTACTGCCCATCATCCTACTGCTCACGATCGAGACCTCGATCTGGATCAACCTCACATTCCCGTACTTCATGGATGAGAAGATGGCGTACATCGGCTTCATGATCATCAGCGCGATACAGCTCGGCGCGACTGTCGACTACGCGATCCTGTTTGCCAACCGATACATTGAGAATCGACACGCGTTGCCCAAGCGGCAGGCCGCACTGCAGACCGTCGCCGATACGGCGGCGAGCATCCTGACCTCGGCGGGCATCTTGATCACGGCGGGATTCATCATGGGCGCCATTTCGACCAACGGCGTCATCGGACAGCTCGGTACCCTGATCGGACGCGGCACGCTGCTGTCGGCCTGCATGGTGTTCCTGTTCCTGCCGACTGCACTCATCCTGTTTGACGCACCAATCCAAAAAACCACGTTGGGCGTATCGTTTTATAAAGCTCATAAAGGAGAATGACTATGACTGCAAAAAGAATGGTTTCGATTCTGTTGACAGCACTGCTACTCTGTATGCCCCTGCAAGCGTTTGCACAAAACAACGCCAAGGATGAAGTCGTGTACGTGCTGCTCGACAGCGCGGGCGCGGTCAGGGACGTCTATATCGTCAACGTGTACGCCGATCACAACAGCACGTTGACCGACTACGGCGCGTACGACAGCGTGCGCAACCTGAGTACGACGGATGCGCTTGCCATCGAGGGCGATACAGTCACGGGCGATATCCCGAATGGCCGCTTCTACTATGAAGGCAAGCTGCCCGACGCGCGCATACCGTGGAACATATCCGTGGTATATCAACTCAACGGCGTCACGGTCGACGCGGCAGAGCTGGCAGGGGCAAGCGGCAAGCTCGAAATCGTTATGAACATACTGCCGAATCCAGACGCCAACGCCGCGTTCTACGAGAACTACGCGCTGCAAACCTCGGCATCGTTCGATACCAATAAATGCGCCAACATCGCGGCCGACGGCGCGACCGTCGCCAACGTCGGCGAGAACAAGAATCTCTCGTACACACTGCTGCCGGGCCGCGAGGCTGCGTACACGATTGCGCTGGATGTGACGGAGTTTGAGATGGGCGGCATATCGTTCAACGCCGTGCCATTCAGCATGAACATCGAGATCGACGGCGTCGGCGACATGACCGACGCGTTCGCGCCGCTGACCGACGGGATCGCTACGCTCGACGACGGCGCGGCAGAGTTGCAGTCGGGTGCAACGGAGTTGCGCGACGGCATGAATGCACTGAACGGCAACTCGGATGCGTTGGTTGACGGTTCGAGCGCGGTACTCGACGCATTGGGACAGATGAACGATGCAGTGGGCGGATTGGATACGAACGGCATTTCGGAATTGGTGGAAGGTTCGAGCGCGGTGCAGTCGGGGCTTCAACAGTTGACCGACGGTTTGGGCAAGATCGCCGAGGACACCGACCAGATTCAGCTCCTGTTGAAACTTGCGTCGAGCAGCGACAACGAGTTGGTACAGAACCTACTCAAGCTCTACAATGGGAAGATGGACGCAGTCAAGCAGGCGGCCGAGGCTTCAGCCACACTGTCGGGCGGGTACGCGCGGCTGCATACGGGTATACGCGGATTGAGTGACGGTATGGGCAACGTCAGCAAACTGTCTGGTGCGATCCGCGCGCTGTACGCACAGTATCAGGCGCTCGACGAGGGCATCGTGCAGTATACGCAGGGTCTGCGCGACGTCGTGTCAGGATACGGCAAGTTGGGCGACGGCATCGCCGAACTCAAGTCGGGTACCGCCGAGCTTCGCGACAAGACCCAAAGTCTCGACGACGAGGTCAGCGACAAGATCCGCGAGGCCATCGACGATGTAGTCGGCGAGACGTTCAAACCCGTATCGTTTGTGTCGGATAAAAACGACAACGTATCATCGGTACAGTTCGTGATCAAGACCGACGGCGTCGAGATCCCGAAGGTCGAGGCGGTCAAGGAGCAGCCTAAGAAGCTATCGTTCTGGGAGAAGCTCGCAGCATTATTCACGACGTAATACCCCATGGGAATCTACGTGATTCTCTTGTTATAAATATGGGTAAAGAGCCTAGCAGAAATGCTTTTGCATTTGCTGTTAGGCTCTTTTGGATTCACAGTCATTCTCCGATCACCTGATCATGTGTAGCATGTCCCTACTTGTGACAACATATAAGGACGCTATTGAGCAGAAGGATAGTCCGCATCTTTGATTGCATTGCGCACGATTTTGTGTTACACTGAATGAGGTACCTTATGCTGTATACGTCACGCAGGAGGGAAGGGAAGTACATAATATGTCCACACTCGAAAGGGATCTATCGCAAGGCCACGTCGTCAAGCAACTCATACTGTTCTCGCTGCCGTTTCTGTTGTCCAACTTCATTCAGTCGATGTACAGCGTCGCCGACATGATCATCGTCGGACAATTCTCGGGTACGGCGAGCATATCGGGCGTCAACATCGGCGGACAGATCACGTTTATTCTCACCAACCTCATATTCGGCCTCGTCACGGGCAGCACGATCCTTGTCGCGCAATACCTTGGCGCGAACAAGCGCGACGACATCGTCGAGACCATCGGTACGGTACTGTCGTTGCTACTGTCGGCGGCCGTCGTCATGACTGTGCTCGTACTCGCACTGCAACATCCGCTGCTGCGACTCATCCAGACCCCATCCGAATCTTACGGTGAGGCGCAGAGTTATCTGCAAGTCACGGCGACGGGCATCGTATTCATCTTTGGGTACAACGCACTGTCGGCCATCATGCGCGGCATGGGTGACAGCAAGCATCCCATGATGTTCGTCGCGATTGCCTGCGTGACCAATATCATACTCGATCTGGTACTCGTGGGCTGGCTCGGGATGCAGGCGCGCGGCGCGGCACTCGCGACCGTATTCTCACAGGCCCTCAGCATGATCCTCTGCGTCGCGTATCTCGCGCGCAACGGTTTTATCTTCGACTTCAAGCTCAAGTCGTTTCGATTCTACCGCGATAAACTCATGCTGATCCTCAAGCTCGGCATCCCCATGTCGATCCAGAATGTCGTAACGGGCTTCTCATTCCTGATCCTCACCGCCGTCATCAACGTGATCGGCGGCGTAGAGGCGTCGGCGGCCGTCGGCGCGGCGGGCAAGTTCAATAGCTTCGGCATCATGCCTGCGATCGCCATGAGTATGGCGGTATCGACGATGGCCGCGCAGAACATTGGCGCGAAGCAGTTCGGTCGCGTCAAGCAGACGCTGCACGCGGGGATCGGGATCGCGCTCGGATTCAGCATCATTGTATTCTGCGTATCGCAACTCTTCCCCGAGCAAGTCCTACGCGTCTTTGGCTCGGATCCGCTCATGCTCAAATCGGGTGCGACGTATCTCCGCGCGTTCAGCTACGACTACCTGCTCGTGCCGTTCGTGTTCTGCCTGAACGGACTCTGCGTCGGTTCAGGTTCGACGCGGTTCTCGATGCTCAACAACATGCTCGCCGCGATCATCCTGCGCGTACCCGCCGCCGTACTGCTCGCGACCGTATTCGGCCTCGGCATCACGGGCATCGGTCTCGGCGCGCCGATTGCAAGCGTAGGCTCGATGTGCTTGGGATTGTGGTTCTATCTATCAGGACGCTGGCTCAAGAAGCACGAGGACGACACAACATTGATCGCCAAGTCGAGTGGGGTTGTTGGCAACCAAGAAGCGTGAGGGATAGAGCTATGCGCAGATCCAACCATAAACAGTGGTTAAGAGTCGGCCTTCTTTCGTTTGGCACTTTGATCGTCGTGCTGACCATCGGCTTTTTCGCGTATGTATCGGTTTACTACAGGGCAGACGACGTCGCGCTCGCCGTCATGAGCGACGGCGACACGATTCGGGTAGAAGGCAATCTGACGATTCTATCGCCGACGATCCCGAGCGATACCGCCCTGATCTTCTACCCCGGCGCAAAGGTCGAGCACACGGCCTATCTGCCGATTTTGGAGAAGTTGCGGCAAAGCGGCGTCACCTGCGTGTTGGTGAAGATGCCCTTCAACTTGGCGATCTTTGGCGTCAACGCGGCCGACGCCGTCTTCGACAAGTTGCCCGACGTGCGCAACTGGTATATCGGCGGCCACTCATTGGGTGGCGCGATGGCGAGCGACTATGCGTCCAAGCACAGCGAGAAGGTCGCGGGACTCATCCTGCTCGGCGCGTATATCTACGGCGATTATCCGGCTGCCGACGCGTTGACGATCTACGGCACGTTCAATGCCAACTTAGAGAAGGATATAGATTACACAGAGAACATCGTGGTCATCGAGGGCGGCAACCACGCGCAGTTCGGCAACTACGGCAAGCAGAAGGGAGATCCCGACGCGACGATCAGCCGTGAGGCACAGCAGGATATAGCCGTCGAGTCCATTGCGGCGTTTATTGCATCGCGCAACGCTCGGAGCGATTGACAAAGCCGCGTCCAAACAAAGCTGTATCCTAAAAAGAAAGGCAGTCATGGTGTATCGAACGGGCAAAGAATGGCTGAGAAAACACAAAAGCAAACTCATCTTGATTGCACTGTTCTGGCTTCTGTGCATTTGGGCTTTCTGGAACGGGCTTGTGGTGACGCGGTATGAAATCAGCAGCGATAAGATAGACGGCGAGGTCAAGATCGTGCTGATCACCGACCTGCACAGCCATATCTACGGCAAGAAACAAAAAGATCTTGCAGACAGGATCCGTACGCAAAACCCCGACGTGATTCTTTTGGGCGGCGACATCGCCGATGACGGAACGCCGATCGAGGGTACAGAGCAGTTTCTGTCTGCGATTCGGGATATTGCGGATATCTACTATGTAACGGGCAATCATGAGTTTTGGGCGGATGACATCGAGCGCATCAAGCGCGTCATTGACTCCTACGGCGTGACGATTTTAGAAAACCAATACGCCGAGATCGTCATACATCAAAACAAAATCATCCTTGGCGGCGTGGAAGATCCAGACAGCTTTCGCGGATCGTACGACAGCAAGGGGTTTGCCTATGCCAAAGAGAAATTGCAGAACGGCAATGATACATACACCTCTTGGGATGAGATGGTAGAACAAGCCTTCGAGGATCTGGAGATAGCCGACGGCTATGGCATCCTGTTATCCCATAGACCCGAAAAGACCGGCTTGTACGCGCGGCTGCCCTTTGACTTGATTGTGTCGGGTCATGCACACGGCGGTCAGGTTCGCATCCCCTTCTTGTTGAACGGACTGTTCGCGCCCAATCAGGGTTTCTTCCCAAAGTATGCGGGTGGGTTATATGAATACGAAGGCAGGACACATATTGTGAGCCGTGGCGTTTCGTTCAAACCGCGCCTGCCGCGCGTGTTCAATCCGCCCGAGATCGTGGTCATCAGACTCAAAAGCAGAGCCACTGTTTCGTTATAGACCGAACAGTGGCTCTTTGATTCGCATCATCGTGCAAGCAGGCCCGTACAGCGCCGCTACATACGTTCAGGGATCTCGATCCCTACGACGCCGCAGAGCGTCGTCAGCACGTCGCAGACGTACGCCGACAGTGACAGCCTCGAACCGCGCAGCGTTTCGTCAGGCTCCGTGACGATCTTGTGCGCGATGTAGAAACGGTTGAACGCGGCGGCAAGCTCATAGATGTAGTCGCAGATCACCGATGGCAGTTTGCCGGCGATGGCGGCGAGCATCATATCACCAGCCCTGTCGAGGTGCAGAATCAGGTCGCGCGCAGACTCGGACTCGGCGACGATGTCGCCGCGCGACAGACCCTGCTCGTCGGCCTTGCGCAGCAGCGACGCGATGCGCACGGCGCAGTACTGCACGTAAGGCCCAGTCTTGCCCTCGAACGCGACGAAGCGGTCGATGTCGAATATATAGTCTTTCGCACGATCGTTGATGAGGTCGCCGAACTTGAGCGCGGCCACGCCGATCTGCTCGGCAATCACATCTGTATCGCCCTCGACATTCTGTAACTTCTCTTTAGCCGCGTCGCACAGGGTATCGATGAAGTCGGACAGTGGCATGATGCCGCCTTCGCGCGTCTTGTACGGCTTGCCGTCGGTACCATTCATCGTACCGTTGGGATAGAAACCCAGCGCCGTGTTGGGTACGAACCCCGCCTTGCGCGACGCGCGGAACACCTGCTCGAAGTGCAGCGCCTGCCTGTTGTCCGTCACATACCAGATCTCGTCGGGGTTGTGTTCGCGCATACGCTCCGCAATCGTCGCAATGTCGGTCGTCGCGTAGAGCGCCGCGCCGTCGGACTTGGTGATGAGCACGGGCGGCATGGGCGCGATATCGCTGTCCTGCACCACGTCCATGACGAGTGCGCCGTCGGATTCGCGCACCAAGCCCTGCTCTTTGAGCATGGCGACGAGCGGCGCGATGGTGTCCTGCACATCGGATTCGCCGAGCCAGAGATCGAAGTCCACGCCGAGCCTATTGTAGACCAAGCGAATGTCGGGGATGGACACGTCGACGAGATGTCGCCACAGCTTGCGATACCCTGCGTGACCTTCCTGTAACAGCATCGTGATCTTCTGCGCGAGTGTGCGGAACTCTGCGTCTGCCTTGGAGCGCGCACTGCCCCCGGGATAGATGACGTTAAGGTCGTTTTTCGTAACGCCGGGCAATGTCTCGCAGGCGTACGCGGCCGCATCGTCGGGCAGCGCGTCGGGATACAACAGCTGCGCCATGGTCAGACCCATCTGCAAACCCCAGTCGCCGAGGTGTGCGTCGCCGATGACCTCATGCCCCATGTAGCGCGCCATGCGCACGAGGCACTCGCCGATGATGGCCGGACGCAAATGCCCGACGTGCAGCGGCTTGGCGACGTTGGCGCCGCCGTAGTCGACCATGATCTTCTTGCGCGGCTGCGTCGGGATACCAAAGCGCGGGTCGCCCTGCAACGCCTTGATCGTCTGCGTAAGGCAGTCGTCGGTGACGGTGATGTTGATGAAGCCGGGGTTGACAGCCTCGGCCTTTTGTATCATGGGATGCTGCTGGAGGATCGCGGCCACGGCCTGCGCGATCTTGATCGGCGCAGTGCGGTATGCCTTGGCCGCGCCGAACGCACCGTTGCACTGGAATTGGCAGAGGTCGGGGCGATCGGACGACGTGACCACGCCGTACTCGGGCGCGTAGTCAACGCCGAATGCATCTTTGACTATATCAGTGAGTTGTTGAATCAGCATAATGACTCCAAGGAAAAGAATAGTTAATCGCTTATAATTTGCATACTACAATTATAAACGATTAACTATGATCTGTAAACGATAAAAAGTGTCAATCACCCAAATTAACTATATTAACTATTCATGACTCTTTCGGCGAACGCACGAATGCGATTCACGCCCTCGCTGATGTTTTCCATCGAGGTGCAGTATGACAGGCGTACATGGTTGGGCGCGCCAAACGGCGTGCCGGGTACGGCGGCGACGCGTCCCTCTGACAGCAACGCCTCGCAGAACGTCATGCTGTCGGTGACGCGGATGTCTCCCGCGCGTTTGCCGACGAAGTCCGACATGTTCATGAAGATATAGAACGCGCCGTCGGGCAGCAGACATGACAATCCGGGGATGCCGTTGATCTCGGCGTGCAGGAAATCGCGGCGCAACCGGAATGCGTCGCGCATCTGCGCGGAAAACGCATCATTGTGGCGCACGGCCTCGACGGCCGCGTACTGCGAAATCGAACACGGATTGCTCGTCGCGTGCGACTGCACGTTGTTGATCACGGCGGCAATCTGCTTGTTGCTCGCCGTATACCCGATGCGCCAGCCCGTCATGGACGCCGATTTCGACAGTCCATTGACGACGATGGTGCGCTCTTTGATCTCGGGCGACAGCGACGCGATGCTGATGTGCGGCGTGTCGCCGTAAATCAGCTTCTCGTAGATCTCATCGGAGATCACGTAGAGGTTGTGCTTTAACACGACGGCGGCGATGTCCTCAAGCTCCTGTTTGGTGTAGACCATGCCCGTCGGGTTGGAAGGGCTGTTGAGCAGCAGGACTTTGCTGTTCGGCTGTATCGCTTGCTCGAGTTCGGCTGCGGTAAACTTAAACCCGTTCGCCTCCGTTGTCGGCAAGTAGGTGATGGAACCGTCCGCAAGGGCAACCATCTCGGGGTAGGATACCCAGCAGGGCGTCGGCAATATAACGCCGTCGTTTGGATTGAGAATAGCGCAGAAAGCGTTGTAGAGTGCGTGTTTTGCGCCGTTGGAGATAATGATCTGTGAAGCGTCGTAATCTAATGCGTTGTCTGTCCATAATTTTTGCGCGACTACGGTACGCAGTTCCGCAGTACCGGAGGAAGGTGTGTATTTGGTATGTCCCTGCACGATGGCGTTGATCGCGGCCATCTTGACGTTGTCAGGCGTATCGAAGTCGGGCTCACCCGCGCCGAATCCCACGACGTCGATGCCGCTTGCGCGCATCGCCTTGAGCTTGGCGTCTATCGCGAGTGTGGCCGACGCCTGAACCTGTGACCATTTGGTTGATAACATGAAGATAAACCTCTATCGTGACCTTTATTTTCTTTCCGCCATAGGCACGTAGTGCCGGCGTTTGCTGATCGACTTGTACGCAGGACGTATGATCTTGCCGCCGCTCGTGAGCTCCTCGAGTCGATGCGCGCACCAACCTACGACGCGACTCATCGCGAACATCGCAGTAAAGAGTTCGGGCGGCAGCCCCAGCATCGAGTAGACGAATCCACTGTAGAGATCGACATTGGCGGGCAACAGTACCTCGCGCCCCTTGATCTCGCTGAGTACAATCGGGGCCAATTCCTCCACCAACAAATACAGCGTAAACTCATCCATCATATCTTTCTCACGCGCCAGATCAAACGCGGCGCGCTTGAGGATCTCGGTACGCGGGTCGCTGATCGTATAGACCGCGTGACCCAAGCCGTAGACCAATCCCGAACGGTCGTATGCCTCTTTGTTATAAATCTTGTGAATGTACGCCTCGACTTGCCTGTAGTCTGTGATGTCGGCGATGTTCTGTTTCATATCATCGATCATGCCGATGACCTGTAGGTTGGCGCCGCCATGTTTGGGGCCTTTGAGCGAATTGACCGCCGAGGAAATCGCGGCGTAGGGATCGGTCTCG
>CAYPOE010000059.1:0-10836 GCA_964412285.1 uncultured Eubacteriales bacterium
GACAGGCGTGAGCCCGGCCTCGGCGATCTTATCGCCATCGCGGCCGCTCTTGGTACCGAGCAGATTGAGCGCCTTGCGATACTCTTCGCCAAAGAACGAGCAGGTGTACAGGTCGTTGGACTCAACGAAGCCGTAGGTGTGGCGCGACGGGCGTACGACGACGAAGGTGGCGGGCTTGTTCCAGATGAATCCCATGCCTCCCCAACTCGCCGTCATGGTGTTGTGCGAATCCATGTCGCCTGCCGTGATCAGCATCCACTGCTTGCCGATGACGTCGGCGACGTTGGTGAATGACGATAACGCAATCTGTTTGAACATACTTGTCCTCCCGTGCTGCTGTGATATATATTTTATTAGTTACTTTTTAAGAAAGAATCTGTGTGTGCTTGTCCGACGACGCGCAACGCTTATGGCAAGGGTTGAGCGCCCTTGCCTTCCGCAAGATACCTTGGTGCCTGATATGTTCTCATATCGCCGTGTGATATTCCTCAATTCCTGATTCTGAATACGGCACGCAATATCCTTCCCAAAAACTTGGGGGCTTTCAGTACTACGATCCTCATCGTTCATCCGTCCTTTCGCACTGCGCCTCACGGCCTCTATATTTCATTTACCTACGCCCATCGTCGATCTATGACGTACGATCTGCTACCCCTATTCATACCTAACATCCGCACAGTGCTAGCACAATCAGTGCTATGACACATAGCTCCGCGAGAACCAGCAGCCATATAGGCATGAGCAGCGCCAACAGAATGCTGCCTAACAGCCCGCCACATATGGCCATGAGCCCGCATCGCCGCTTGATTACAAGGATGTATCGCCTCATGCCCGCTCCCTCCATAACAGCTTTAGTACAGTATATTCGCAAGCGGGATGATATGTGAATTTTAATCCGTGATGATGAGCAGCACGCCGTCGGCCACAGAGATCTGCGCGACGTCCGATGTAATGCGATTGCTGACGCCGAGGTTGTGACTTTGCGTCATGTCGTACTGATCCAATGCGTACGCCGTACCTGTGATGCATACGCCTTTGGCCGTCGATGACAGCGGTATCACAGATAGATACGTGTAGTCGCCGCGCTCAACCGCAATACGATCCACGGTTACATACGCGCGCATCCGTTCGCCGTACAGCGCGGGATACCCCCCTCGCTCGGCAATGTAGCGCATGGTCAATAGTACGCCCATCGCGTGCGACAGTCGCCCACCCTCGCCGCACAGGAATACAATGCGCCGATACCCCAACGTCATCGCGCGCTCCGCCGCGAGGTGCGCGTCGGTGAAGTCCTTATCTGTGCTGTACCGCGTGACGGCGACGCCGTCGGGTACGTCGGCGATGCTGTCCATATCGCCGATGAGTTCGTCTACACGAAGCGACATGCGCCGCGCATGGTCATACCCGCCATCGGCCGCGATGACGTAATCATGCTGGAACAATGTCACAGCGCTGTATGCGTACACGCCCGCTAATACGATATAACACGTGCCATTTTGCAGGAAAGTAGACATATTACACAAATAACCTCTGGTTTACGCGGTTTAACATAATATTTCGCTGTAATCTATATTACAATTGTGTTACAACTGTCGTAATAATCATAAAAATATGATTTAATATACATAGGTGTAAAATCACAAAGGAAAGGAGGCGAACAATGGGTATTACGTTTGACAAACACCTGCCGGCTTTGCTGGCGCTGGTGCTGTTACTCATCGGCTTTGTTGTGTTCGCGCCGGGCGCGTTGGCGTTCAATGAGATTGATGCGACCCCCAAGTTCGACGAATCGGTCGGCAAGTCCGATGGATTTAGCGAGGTCGTCGTAGAGAGTGAATCCATCTACATCAACGGGCGGCGTATGCAACAGGGACTCGAGCTGCATTGGGAGAACGAGCGATACTATCTGCCCATACTCGAGGTTGTGACGCAACTCGGCGGCATTGCCAAACGCGACGGCAACACGGCGTCGTGGACGCTCAATGATGTCAAAGCAACGTTCGACGGCAACGGGCAGATGCTCGTGAATGGCGTCGTATCGGGTTCGTATCTCTATGTCGACGGTATCTACTGGATACCGGAGTGCGAGGCACTCAAGAAGGCCGGCGTTGCACTCTATCGTTCGGAATGCATGGTCAACGTCGTATGCACATCGGCGACGCCCGCGCATATCACGGATAACGAGAATGTCAATGAGCTGATCGCGTTTGCCAAAACTTTAATCGGCGTACCCTACGCCTACGGCGGGACAAGCCCTTCATCGGGATTTGACTGTTCAGGTTATACATCCTACGTGTTCAAGCAATTCGGCATACACTTGCCGCGCACGGCTGGCGAACAGATGCAGCTGGGTGAGAAGGTCACATATGATGAACTAAAGCCGGGGGACTTACTGTTCTTTGGCGGAAAAGATTACATCGACCACGTAGGCATCTACATCGGCGACAGTCAATACATTCATGCGCCGCGACCCGGGTACAATGTCCGGATTGAGGATACCACAACGAGCTACTTTCAATCTAAGTACGTAGGCGCACGACGTGTGCCGATCAGCGAATAGAATCGTCTTTTTGACCCCAACAACCTGGGCAATCCGAACTACCTGAACTACAGTTCGACAAGAGCGACTCAACGCGCTGACTTTTATTTAGAAATACCGCTCACAAACCATACGCCGCGCCTTACGCTGTCAGCTTGACGCTCAGACAGCGGCGCGGCGTTGTGATTGTGCGCGTTGGCGAATGCCGTCACATCGTCGAGCAGCGACTCGCTGTATGAACGGATGACGTCGATGATGGTCTTGCTGTACACCTCATGCTGTTGCGCGTTCAGCGTATGCCCTGCCTTCAGCAGCAGCGACGCGTGCGGTAGGCAGTACGCCCGGACGCCGTCAAACTTGCGCTTGAAGTCAGGTTCCTTCTGCCACAGATGCACGATGTTGCGCATGAACTGTTCGAGTTGTGCATCAATCGCATCGCAGATCGCACAACTGTCCGCGAGTGCATCCAACGCGGCAACCGTGTCAGTCTTGCGCTCACGCTTGCCCCACCCGAAACGCTTGGGCTTGGGCTTCTCCAACAGCAGATTCTGATCGGAATGGGTGTCGTATGCACCACGGAAGATGCGGTCGATCTGCGTACTCAGATGCGTTTGCAGTACGAGTGCCATGGATAGTGGATTCCCCTGCTTGAGCAGCGCCGCGTAGCACGCAGGACAGAAGCCCTTGTCATTGGTGATGATGCGGAAATCAGGCTCCATCATGGATGCGCCCAAGGTATCGACGATGATGCGTTCGGCGACATGATTGTGTATGAAGCAGATTGGACACTCAAAGTCGCTGTCGTACGCGTCATTGATGGGTATCGTATAGATCGTCTCTTTCATCTAAGTACCTCTTTAACACTTCGATTCGATGTGTGATACATAGATTATACCAGTTTTGTGTATGTATAGCAAGTACCTGACTGACCATAGGCATAGGTCAGTCAGGTACTTTGCTGTTATCACAGGCTCATTCGCCCTGCACTACGAGTTCTTTGCCCTCGGGCTTGGTACACAAACTCACAACGACGTAGACCACGGCCGACAGCCCTACGCCGATGACAACCTGCACCGTGCTCTGCGCCTCCCACGCCGCGGGCAGCGGTATATCGAGCGAACGTAGTAGGTTGTATACGCAGAATACGAATCCCGCGCCAATCGCGGCGAGCGCACCCGCCGACGTGCCGCGCTTCCAGAAGAATCCCGCGACGAGCGGCACAAATACGCCTGTCGTGATGATGTCGGATGCAATCCACGACACCTCGAGGATCGAACGTATGCGCAGCGCAATCACGATGGCAATCAGCGTGACCAACCCCGTCGCAATGCGGCTGAACTGCAACTTCTTGCGCTCGTCGTCGGGCTTGTACAAGTCAACGGCGAGCGTCATAGCGCCCGTGTTGATCAGCGAATCCATCGTCGACATGATGGCCGCCGATATGCCGATAAACACGAGGCTGCCGAGGATCGGGTTCATGTAATCGAGTATAATCGCAGGTACGATGCCGCCCTCGGGCAACTGCTGATACAACACCAAACCCGCCATACCCGTGAATACGACGATCAAATACAACGGTATATACGCAAAGAACGACATGACCGTCATGCGGCGTGCATCACCTGTGTTACGTGCGGCCGAGATGCGTTGCCAGACGTTGGCTTGGATCATCCATGCGCAGCCGAACGTGATGACGTACGCGATGTACTGTCCCGCGCCCGCCGTGATGCTCATGTAGCCGACCTTGCCCAAACTCTCGGCCGCGCGCGCGATCTCACCAAATCCGCCCGCCTTGACGAGCGCAACGACGAATACAGCGATCGCCGAAATCAACAGCAACACAAACTGTACGATGTCCGTGACGACGACGCCGCGGAATCCGCCGAACATCGAGTAGACGAGTACGATCAGCGTACCCGCGATCACCGCGAACTCGTATCCGAGACCGAGGTATGTGCCGAAGAACGTACCGATGCCGACCATTTGCGACGCGGCCGTGACCGTCATGAACAAAAAGATCATGATGCTGACCGCATTGCCGACCGTGCGATTGTATCGCGCCGACATCATCTCACCCTGCGTTAAGTAGTTGACGCCGCGTATGACCTTGGCCAGTACAATCATCAGCAACGTCGACATGAGCACGGGCACACCGTAGTACCAGAACGCCGACAGCCCGTCGGTATAGGCCAAGTCAGCCGTGGAAATGGCCGAGCCTGCGCCCCACCACGACGCGATGAAGGTGATGGACAGCGCCCAGAACGGCAGGCTACGTCCAGCGAAGAAATACTCCAACACATTCTTCTGCCGCTTGTCACGAAGCACGACAAACAACAGTACGCCAAAGTACACGAGCAAACCCACCAACGAGAATAGCCTCAAGCTGTCCATATACCCTCCCTATCGCGCGTATAATAAAAAGACAAAATAACCCCACTGTACCGAGGGGTTATAAAAGATATTATAGAAGACTCGATTACTTCACGAGTTCGATGATCGCCATGGGCGCGGCGTCGCCGCGGCGTTCGTCCATGCGGATGATGCGTGTGTAACCGCCATTGCGCTCTGCATAACGCGGCGCAATCTCGTCGAACATGCGCTTCACCGTGGTTTCGTCCGTCATGAACGACAGTGCCATACGGCGCGTATGCAGCGTGTTGCGTTTACCCAATGTAATCATCTTTTCGGCCAACGAGCGGATCTCTTTGGCGCGCGTCAGCGTGGTCTCTATACGCTCATGCTTGATCAGCTCGGTCGTGAGCGTACGCAACATGGCGCGTCGTGCCGCAGTAGGGCGGCCTAATTTGCGCTTTAAAGCCATATCCTATTCTCTCCCTTACTTATCCTCGTCGATATTGAGGTTTACGCCCAACGCATTGAGCTTGACGATGACCTCTTCCAACGACTTGCGCCCGAGGTTGCGCACCTTCATCATATCATCCTCGGTACGGCCAACCAAGTCCTCAACGGTATTCAGCCCCGCGCGCTTGAGACAGTTATACGAACGCACAGACAGGTCGAGATCCTCGATCGTCATTTCGAGTACTTTCTCACGGCGCGGATCATGGGCGTCCGTCGTCGACGGCGCAGGCATGGGCGCGTCATTGAGATTGATGAATATACTCAGGAGATCAGTCAGAATCTTGGCAGCGCCGCAGATCGCCTCGTCGGGCGACACGACGCCATTGGTCTCGATCTCCATCGTCAGCTTCTCACGGTCGATGTCGGCGTCGACGCGATGCGCCTCGACGTCGTACCGCACCTTGCGCACCGGCGAATAGATCGAATCGACGGGAATCAGACCGATCGGCGCGCTGTTGTGCATGAGCTTGTTGCGCTCGCTGGTCACGTAGCCCTTGCCGTTGTTGATCGTGATCTCCATGTACAGCTTCGCGTCCTCGTTGAGCGTCGCAATATGCATATTCTTGTCGATGATCTCGACGTCGGCGTCGGTCTTGATGTCGCCCGCGCAGACCTCGCACGCGCCCTCGGCGTCAATATAGATCACCTTGGGACCCTCGCCGTGCAGCCGCACGCATAGCTGTTTGATATTCAGGATGATTTCTGTGACGTCCTCTTTGACCCCAGGAATGGTCTGGAACTCTAACAGTACGCCGTCAATCTTGACGAACGTCACTGCCGCGCCGGGTATCGACGACAACAGCACGCGCCGCATCGCGTTACCCAGCGTATTACCGTAACCGCGCTCGAGCGGTTTAATCTCATACTTGCCGTACTTACCGTTCGGGTCACGCTCTTTGCACTCTATACGAACATCTTTACTGAGCATCTAAATAACCCCTCCCCTACATCAATTGAAAAAGCTGTCGCTACCGCCCCTACTTGCGGGCGGGTTATGGATGACGATATGTTACGCATTCGAGAATGCGCGAAAAAACAAACACTATCCATAACATTATTGACAAATTGACAAAGAATAAACAGTTTATTTAGAGTAAAGCTCAACAATAAGATGCTCCTCGATGGGAATGTCGATGTGTTCCCGGGAAGGCAACCGTACCACGTTGGCCGACAGCTTTTCTTTATTGAGCGTCAACCAGTCGGGTATGAGTTTCGACTCTGTTATCTCGAGTATCGCCTTAATCTTGGGGCTATCTTTGGATTTGTCGCAGATCGCGATGGTATCACCGGCTTTGATGAGATAGGAGGGGATATTCACACGCTTGCCGTTGACGAGGAAGTGTCCGTGTATCACGAGCTGACGCGCCTCAGGGCGCGACAGGCCGAAGCCCAAACGGTATACGACGTTATCGAGACGCGTCTCTAAGATCGAGAGCAGGTTCTCGCCCGTCATACCCGCGCGCTTGTTGGCGAGCTGGAAGTACTTGCGGAATTGGGTCTCGAGTACGCCGTAGTAGCGCTTGGTCTTTTGCTTCTCACGCAACTGCGCGCCGTACTCGGATAATTTCTTGCGCTTTCTGCCGTGGAAACCCGGCGCCGGATCTCCCTGCGCAATCGGGCATTTCTCGGAATAGCAGCGTGTCCCCTTGAGGAACAGCTTCAAGCCTTCACGCCTGCACAGTCTGCAAACGGGCCCTGTATATCTTGCCATGTTTATGAATCACACTCCATTTAGATAGTAACGTACGATGTGCGCCACGCGTTATACGCGGCGACGTTTGGGCGGACGGCAGCCATTGTGCGGGATCGGCGTAACGTCCTTGATCAGGCTGACCTCGAGTCCGGCCGCCTGCAACGAGCGGATCGCGGCTTCGCGTCCCTGACCCGGGCCCTTGACGTATACTTCGACCGTGCGCATACCGTGTTCCATCGCACCCTTGGCAGCAGCTTCGGCGGCCATCTGTGCCGCGTACGGCGTACTCTTACGCGACGACTTGAAACCTACGCCGCCGCTCGACGCCCACGAAATCGTGTTGCCTGCGATGTCGCTGATGGTCACGATGGTATTGTTGAATGAGGAACGGATATGCGCTGCGCCACGCTCTATATTCTTCCGTTCGCGGCGACGTTTGATTGTACGCTTAGTGGTAGTCTTTGCCATCTGTTTAGCGTTCACTCCTTATTGTGGTTGGGATTACACCCGATTACTTCTTCTTGTTAGCGACGGTCTTGCCCTTACCCTTGCGGGTTCTGGCGTTGGTACGCGTACGCTGTCCGCGTACAGGCAAGCCCTTGCGGTGACGTATACCGCGATAGCAGCCGATCTCCTGAAGGCGCTTGATGTCCATCGCGACTTCGCGGCGCTTATCGCCTTCGACTTTATACTCGGCGTCGATGATCTCGCGCAGACGCGCGACCTCATCGTCGGTCAAATCCTTGACGCGCGTGTCAGGATTGATGTTGGTCTTTTCGAGTATGACGTTGGAGGACGTGCGCCCTATACCGAAGATGTAGGTCAGCCCTATCTCAACGCGCTTCTCATTGGGTAAATCCACACCGGAAATACGTGGCATATTCTCTCCTTATCCTTGGCGCTGCTTGTGCTTAGGGTTCTCACAAATGACCATAAGCCTGCCGTGCCGTCTAATCAATTTGCATTTTTCGCAGATCTTCTTGACAGAGGGTCGTACCTTCATTGTTGCCTCCTATATATAAACCATACCGATAGCCCCTCGGTCAGTTCGATTTTGTCAATCGAATCTGTTCGATTTAAAAATCGAACTGCTCGATCTCCCCAATCGAACTGACCGACTATTTCGCTCTCCATGTGATACGCCCTTTGGTCAGGTCGTAGGGCGACATCTCCAATGTCACCTTATCGCCCGGGAGTATACGTATAAAGTTCATGCGCAGTTTGCCCGAGATGTGCGCCATGATGACATGGCCGTTCTCCAACTCGACGCGGAACTTGGCGTTGGGCAATGCTTCTTTGACCCTGCCCTCTACCTCGATTACATCTTCTTTACCCATTGAATAACCCTTCCTTACTATATTAAAAATATATCAATATAATATATTGGTGTAGACACATTGCACTATTCGGTATAGTTATGCTGTTGCTGTGTTGCCTGCCGCCCATGGTATGCGTCGGCGTACTGCGCGAGCAGTTTGCGTATCGCTTGATCCGTACCGGGCACGAGGCCGTCGGATGGTCGATGCATGAGCCGCATATGCTTCCACTTCTTACACTTGGCGTTGTCGAACCTACGCCGCGAACCGTCTACGAGCATACAAAAGTTGTCGCGCACATCCGTAACAACGAATATGCAGCCCTCTCCTTTGCCTGCCGTGACGTACACGATGTCTCCGCGTAGAAAGCCGTATTCAGGTATCTTGAGTTTCTTCATAATATAATATATATCATATTCACTCGTGACCTTCCTACGACAACCGCGTGAGGATGAGCGGCTCGTCACGCGTAAGCGCGATGGTATGCTCGTAATGCGCTGAGAGTGTGCCATCCGTGGTATAGATCGCCCAACCATCCTCGCCTGTGAACACATCGTAGTGTCCGATGTTGATCATAGGCTCGATCGCCAGCGTCATACCCGGCTGCAACCGTACGCCGCGCCCGGCGGTACCAAAGTTGGGTACCTCGGGATCCTCGTGCAACGCGCGGCCGATGCCGTGTCCGACCCATTGGCGTACGACGGAGAAGCCTTGTGCCTCGACATGCTGCTGGATGGCGCAGGATACATCACCCAAACGGTTGCCATATCGCGCAACGGACAGCCCCGCATAGAAACCGTCCTCGGCCACCCGGATCAGCCGCTTGGCCTCATCGGATACCTCGCCTACAGGCAACGTGACCGCCGCGTCGGCATGATACCCGTCATGGTATACGCCGATGTCGATCGACAATATGTCGCCGTCGCAGAGCTTGGTGCCGTCGGGTATGCCGTGTATGACCATGTTGTTGAGCGATGTGCAGATATGCCCGGGGAAGTCGCGGTATTTGTAAAACGAACACGTCGCGCCCTGCGACTGAATATACTCGGCCGCAATCCTGTCAAGTGCCTTGGTCGTCACACCTACGCCGACCTCGGCCTTGATACGCTCAAGCGTCTGCGCGAGAATCTCGCCCGCGCGGCGCATCTTATCTAACTCCTTGGCCGTCTTGATCGTAATCATGCTTTACCAAGAGCCTTTAGTAACACGTCGGTGATCTGTTCGACGGGCGCGTTGCCATCGGCAGACACTATGACGCCGTTATAGTACGCGAGTACTGGCGCGGTGAGTTTGTGGTATACCTCGAGACGATTGCGTATGGTATCAGGCGTATCGTCGGCACGGACGATGAGTTCGCCGTCACATTCGTCGCACTGTCCCGCGATTTTGGGCGGCGTATACTTGGTATGGTATGTGCCGCCGCACTTCGCGCATACGCGTCGCCCGCCGATGCGACCGACGATGACCTCGTCGGGTACGTCGATATAGAGCACCTTGTCGATGACCACACCATGTCCGGCGAGCGCCTCGGCCTGTTCGGCCGTACGCGGGAAACCGTCGAGGATGAAGCCGTTGACACAGTCGTCCTCGGCGATGCGATTCAGTACCAACTGGCACATGACCTCGTCGGGCACGTAGTCGCCGCGATCCATATACGCCTTGGCGTCGAGGCCGACCGGCGTCTGCGCGGCAACGGCTTCACGCAACATCGCGCCCGTGCTGATCGTAGGGATGGCCAGTGCTTCAGCCAACCGCGCGGCCTGCGTACCCTTGCCCCCACCCGGCGGACCCATTATGAGTAGTTTCATAATTGTTTCTATTATTCAAGGAAGCCCTTGTAATGCCTGAGCAGCATCTGGGATTCCATCTGTTTGGTCGTTTCAAGCACAACGCTGACCACGATGAGCAGCGACGTGCCGCCGATCGAGAGATTGATGTCGGCGATTTGAGAGAAGAATATGGGCAGTACCGCGATGAGTCCGAGGAATACCGCACCGACCAACGTGACGCGCGACAGCACCTTGCTGATGAATGCCGACGTCGGGCGACCCGGACGGATGCCCGGTATAAAGCCGCCGTTCTTCTTCATGTTGTTGGCCATCTCAATCGGGTTATATTGCACCGACGTATAGAAGAACGTGAACGCGATGATGAGCAGGAAGTACAGCACGCCGTAGAACCAGCTGCTCGGACTCAAGAATCCGAGGATCGCGCCCGAAATCGTACCGTCGTTGCCCATCTTGCCGAAGAAACCTGCAATCGTCGACGGGAACGCGAGGATACTCATCGCGAAGATGATCGGGATGACCCCGGCCAATGTGACCTTGATCGGAATGTGCGACGACTGTCCGCCGTACATCTTGCGACCCACCATGCGCTTGGCGTACTGCACCGGAATGCGGCGCTCGGCCTCGGATACATAGACG
>CAYPOE010000060.1:0-10809 GCA_964412285.1 uncultured Eubacteriales bacterium
CGACGGATAGAGTCGTTTGCCGTCTGCGAGTGGCACGTCGGCGAGCGACCGCCACGCGCCCGTCGCGAGCATACCCGTATACGCCGCGCCGAGCAACGACGTATGTTCTACGTCGTTGACCTCGAGCGGTACGCCGAGGACGTCGGCGCAGAGTTGCAGCCAGTATGGCGACTGTATGATGCCGCCTGATATGTTTACATAACGTATATCGCCTGTCGATAAGCCGCGCAACCGCTCGTAGCACTGCCGTATGTTGAACAGCACACCTTCCAGTACGGCATAGTACAGCGCGGCGTGGTCACAGTCTGCGCCCATATCGTGGAACGCGCCGAATCGGTCGTCGCGCCATGACGGCGCGCGTTCGCCGTAGAGGAACGGTAGGAAGTGTGGCGCGTTGTCGACGTCGATACGCGACGCGGCGGCGTCGAGTGCGGCGTAGCTGTACGCGCCGCGGAGTACGCGTTTGGCGAACCACTCGACGCAGTTACCCGCGCCCGACGTGGGCGCGCCCGTCAGCCAGTAGTCGCTGTCGTATCCAGCGTAGCAGAACGTCGATCCATCGTCTGATACCGTGTAATGCGTCATACTGCGCCGTATCGCGGCGCTGGTGCCGACCGACAGCGACAGTATGTCGTACCTGCCTCCTGCCACGGCGTAGTGATTGAGCGCACCGTCGGGGTTGGGTACGACGCACGGCGTATCGCGCGATATGCGCAGCGCATCGGCGATGTGCGGCAGTAGTGGCGCAGTGTGCGTCACGCCTACCGTCGCAGACAACTGTGTCGGCGACAGTTGCGCTATGCGAAACACATCGTAATCCAAATGCGAGAGTAGTCCTGTACCCGAGAACATGCAATTCGACGACGCGAACTGTCCCGTGAACGCGTAGTAGAGGTAGTCGGCCAACGACGCGGCGTACGTCGCGTCACTGCCGTACTCGCGGTAGTGCAGCCACTTCCAGAGCATGTAGTTGCTGTGCGGCGGGCAACCCGTCGCGTTATACAGCGCAGCTGTATCCACGCGTTCGCGGTACGCGTGGACAGTGTCGGCGGCCAACGTGTCCGCCCACGTCAGGCACGCGGCCATCGGACGGTAGTGCTGATCAAGTGGGACGAAGCTATGCCAAATGGTGGACAATGCGACGCAGTCTATGATATAATGCGTATTGTGCGATACCAGCGTCGCTGCCGCGTCGAGCAAGCATGTGACGGCGCCGTCCGCGTCGATGTACGTGACGCGCGATACATCGTCGGGCAACTTGCGCGTCAGCGTATCGGCGACGCGTTCGCCGTCGTACAGCAACGCCTTGACCGCGCTCGTACTCAATTCCAACGCTAAAATCATGGGGATCCTATTATGATAGGTACAATCGTTAATACCGCATGTATCGTGGTGGGCAGCATCGTAGGCAGCGTGATCCGCAAGGGCATCAACGATCAGTACAAAGGCGCGCTATTCACTGCAATCGGACTCGCCGCATTCTGCATTGGCGTGAATGCCGTCGCCAAGAACATGCCGGATTCGACATATCCCGTGCTGTTTGTCGTGAGCCTCGCGATGGGTTCGCTCGTGGGTACGGTACTCGACGTCGACGCGCGATTCAACAAACTCGTCGCACTTTTGGGCACGACCCACCTCGGTCAAGGACTGTCGACCGCGATCTTGCTATTCTGTATTGGCACGCTGTCGATCCTCGGGCCGATACAGTCGGCTGTGCAGGGTGACAACACACTGCTGTTCACCAATGCGACGCTCGATCTCGTGACCTCGATGGTACTTGCGTCTACCTACGGCATTGGCATCATCCTGTCGGCGGTCGTACTGTTCTGTTGGCAGGGCATCATCTACCTCGGCGCGACGTATCTGTCGATATTTCTAACGCCGCAGCTCATGACTGAAGTATCGATCGTCGGCGGTATTCTGATTCTGTGTTCGGGCATCAGCATACTCGGCATCAAAGAACTCAAGACGATGAATCTGCTGCCGTCGCTGCTGATACCCGTGTTGTGGTTCCTGATCAAGATCCCGTTCGGGATCTGATTATCTGTCGCTGATGCGCAATATCTCGGCAATCTCGTCTTTGCCCAAGTCGATGTACGACGGCAACACGCGTTTGCCGTGGAACGCCGTGTTGTCGGCAAGCTCATCGAATGGTTTGCTATTCGTGTTCAACTCATTCCACGTCGTAGGCATACCGATGCGCTTGAAGTACGCGACCGTCGCCTCGATGCCCGCTACGGCTGCGGATTCGTCGGCATCGTCCCGGATACTCCATACGTTGCGCGCGAATTGCGCGAATCGCGCGACGTTGTGCTTGTAGATGTACCGCGCCCACGCAGGGAATACGACGGCCAATCCCGCGGCGTGCGCGACGTGGTCGAACATGCCGCTGATCTCGTGCTCGATCTGGTGACACGCCATGAAGTACGTGCGTCCCACGCCTGTGAGGTCGTTATGGGACAGGCTGCCCGCCCACATGAGCGTCGCCCGCGCGTCGTAGTCTTTGGGATTGTCCATCAACGTCAGACCTGCTTGGATCACAGCGCGCGATACGCCTTCGGCGATGGCGTCGGTAGGCTCCCATGCGGCGGAGTTGCCGAAGTAGCGTTCCCACGTATGCATGAGGATGTCGACCACGCCGCAACCCGTCTGGAACGGCGGCAGTGTGTAGGTGAGTTCAGGGTTACATAATGCGAATAGCGGACGGTTGTACGGCGAGGGGAAGCCGCGTTTGGTACCTGTGTCGCCGTCGCTGATCACACACGATGAACTCATCTCGCTACCTGATGCGGCGAGTGTGAGCACCACACCGACGGGCAGTGCGGACTTGGGCTCGGCCTGCCGCAGTGAGAACTGCCACGCGTCGAAGTCCACAACCGCACCGTGCGCCATGAGCTTAGCCGAGTCGATGGCGCTGCCGCCGCCTATGGCGAGGATCAGCTGGATACCCTCGCGTTTACATAATTCTATGCCCTGTCGAACGAGCGACAGCTTGGGATTGGGTTCTACGCCGCCGAGTTCTACATAGTCGATGTTGTGCGCCTTGAGCGAAGTCACCACGTCGTCGTAGATGCCGTAGGTCTTGATGCTATTCTGCCCGTAGTGCAGCAATACTTTGTTGTAGCCGTACGATGCGACGGCTTCGCCGGCGAGTTTGTGTGTGTCTTTGCCGAACCATACCTTGGTCTGCGTGTGAAATATAAAGTTCTGCATGATTCCCTCGTGAATTGTTTTTTAATGAACACGAAACTCCGCGACCTGCGCGATAGGCGTATCGTGTGTGAGTAGGATCGCACGTTCTATGTCGCACTTGGGAGTGATCGCAAGTACGCCTGATGTATAGTCTTGATCCGGTAGCGCGCACTCGTATACGTAGCGTCGCGTACGCGCGGGTATGTCTATGTGGATGATTTGCGTGTCGTGTGCATTGCCGTCAAACGGCAGATACCCGATTTCCGCGTCAAACGAAACATCCTGTGCCGTATCGTTGCAGCCCATCACCTGAACGCGCCCGTCGCACTCGCGCATGATGAGTTTGATCGGCGCAAACGCCCGCTTTACGCCGTAGAACGAGGCCTTGCGGCGCAGGTAGTAGTCGATGATCGTCCAACCCACCTCGCCCCAGCAGTCGTTGTACATCCAGAACAGCGCGCCGCCGCAGAAGTCCTTGAATCGGTGCGCCGACAGCGAGTACTCGAGCATCAGCGACTGCACCGCGCCCGCGTATAAGATATACTCGTCCAACGATAACGCATCGGCTTCAACGCCGTGATGTTTGCGCATACCTGCCGCTACGGTATGCTTCTCGAACGTGTTGGTATGCAGCTTCCACACGCGGCTCGACGAATCAATGGGCTGCCCGTCGAAGTACTGCTCAATGGATTCGCGTACGCATGGGCCGGGATAGCCGTATTCGGATACAAAGCGCGAGTTGCACGCGTCGTACGCGAACGGGTCGATGCGTCGCGACATATCGGGGTTCATCATGCATTCGCCCCAGTTGTGTTTGTCGCCGACGTTCTCGGCGTTGGGATCGGCGCCGCCGTACGGCGACGAATTCCAGTACGGTATGTGCGGACAGTGCGCGCGTACTGCGTCGACGGCGAGTGCGTTGCCTGTGTACAGGCCGTACTGCTTGTCGCGCGTGATGCGGATGCCCCAACGTTCGGGCGATGTGCCGAAGATCTGGTGATTCTCGTTGTTGCCGCACCAGAGCGCCATGCACGCGCGCGTACGCAGACGCTTGGTCTGATACGCCATCTCTTTTTCGACGAGTGCGTTGAACCACGCCAAATGATCGGGATGCGCCGTGCAACCGAACATGAAGTCGTGCCAGATCAGTATGCCGTATCGGTCGCACGCGTCGTAGAACGCGTCGGGCTGATAGATGCCGCCGCCCCAGATGCGCAGCATGTTAAAATTCGCCGCTTTGGCCTCGGCGACGAGCTTGTCGTGCTTTTCAACAGTGACGCGGGCGTAGACGCTGTCGGCGGGTATGTAGTTGCCGCCTTTACAGAAGATGTGTACGCCGTTCACAACAAACGCAAACGTGCGATGGTCGCCGTCGGTACGCTGCGTATCGAGCGTAATCGTTCGTATGCCCATCTGTCGCGTATCCGAAGCCGTCTCGCCTTTGCACGTTACGGCGCAGTGCAACGTGTACAGTGGCTGCTCGCCGTAGCCGTTCGGCCACCAAAGCGCGGGGTTGTCCACCCGCAGCGTGGCATCGGTGTAGTTTATTCCCGAGGTCAGCAGCACATCGTCGATCGTATGTTCTACCACCGTCTGCCCGTCGCGCGACAGCGTTATGGTCACGCTGCCGTCTGCCGTAGCGGCATAGTCGAGTAACTCGCTCTCGAGCGCGACATGCAGATCCGCGTACGTTTCTTGTATCTGTGTGGTATATGCGTTGACGCTGCGGATCAGTACGTCGTCCGCGCAGATCAGCTGTGCGTCGCCGACGATGCCGCAAGTCGCGCACTTGGGACCCCAGTCCCAACCCGTCGAGTACGCGGGGCGGCGCACGAGTGCGCGACGCTTGTCGCCGCGTTCGGGACAGCCGTTCTGTTCCTCGGTGCAGACGACGAAGTCGATCTCGGCGAGGTCGTCGTCGGATACACTCTCCAGTCCCGTCGTGACGCGTACGTCAATCGTATTCAAACCCTCTCGGACGTACGGCCGAATGTCGCGCTCAAACGGATAGAACGCCGACTCATGTCGCCCTATGTGTATGCCGTTGACGTAGACGTCGCCGTGCGCGTCGATGCTGTCGAAACGCAGCAGCATGACTTTGGGTAGTACGTCGAGCGATAGTTCTTTTCGGAACCACCACGCGCGTTTCTCAATCCATTCGCTGTCGAAGCTGTAGTCCGCGAGCACGGGATCTTTGATGCGCCCGCACTGTATTAGCGGCATATGCACGTCGCAGGGCAACGCACACGCCATGGCGTTGGCGTAGTCTACTGCATGGACGTCCTTGCCGCTCAGCGGCGTATCGGCGAGTTGCCAGCCGTCGTTGATGATTGCTGTTTTCATCTTACAGCACCTCTACTCTGTGTTGATAAGAATGGTTACGCTATCGGTTGCGCCGCACGGCAACGTCGCGCTGATCGTACAGGACTGCTGCGCGTCACTGCCGTTGGCAATCGCGCGTACGTTGCCCGTCTGGTCGACGATGGCGATGTTGGGCATATCGCTGCTCCAGCGGATGCGCTCGTTCTCGGCGTCGTAGATAGCGGCGTAGGGGATGCGCCACTGTTCGCCTGCGCGGAGCGTCATGGTCTTGCGCTCGAGTACGATGCCGTGTACCGCGATGTTGGCGTTGCGCTTGCGATTCTCATACGCGAACGGCAGCTCGTAGGATACTGTGGCGTTGCCCATGAGCATGGGTGTATCGTAGGACCACAGCTTGCCGTCGTCGCTGCGGTAGTTGAACAGTACGTGGCTGTGCGCGAAACGGAAGGGTATATCGGGCGTGGTACCCGTTGACCAATGGTTGTGTTCGATGTATGACACGATGTGTCGGTTGAATACCACGCCCGTCAGCGACATAAACAGGACGAGATATAAACTGTAGAACACGAATAAGTAGCTGATCGTACCCGCCCACTTGTGCGTAAAGCGCCGTTTGCCCGCGTGGTAGCCGTACGCCGCTGCGTACGATGCGACGACGCCGAGTGCCGTGAAATAGAAGAGCGTCAGCGCGTGTATACCAAACAGTACCGCCGCGCACAGTCCTGCATAGAACCCAAACGACGTGCCAAACCACCAGATCGGCGGTATACCGCGCCAGAACCGCCTCCACAGTACGCCCGATCTACTGTGCTTTTTGTAACCGTCGCGCCGCTCTGCATACGGCATATACGGCAACGCATACCCCAACTGCTTGCCGCGCGGCTTGGTACGCGTACCGTCGGACTGTGCGGATGTGCCGTTTGCATCCATTACAGGCGCGCGCCGCGCGCCGTCGATGTGGATGCGGTAGAGTCGGTGGTTGTGCGAGTGGTTGCGGGAGTACAGCCACTCGCCGATGACGCTGACAAATCGAGCGTCATCGTCGCAGAGCTTGTGGCGGTTGACGCCTTCGATATCAATGCGATAGAACGCGTTGTCTGATGTGTTCTTGTAGTAAATCCAGTCTCCTGACACATTGACGTAGATGCACGAGTCCTTCTGTATCAGCGTACGTTGGGTGCCGTCGGTGCGGATTTTATATAAGTAGCCGTTATCGCTGTTATTCTGGTAGTAGATCCAGTCGCCCACGACATTGAGGAACAGCCCGCTGTCCGCGCAGACCCGCGTGCGGTGCGCGCCATCGACCGTCACTTTATAGATGTTGCCATTCCCCATAAAGTTGTCGTTGTAGTAGACCCAACTGTCTGACACGTTGATGAACGACGCGCCATCCTCAGACAGGCACAGCCGCTGTTCGCCGTCGGTGCGCATACGGTAGAGGCGCTTGTTGTCGCTGTCATTCTGGTAGTAGACGTAGCCGTCGGCGACCGTGATGAACCATGCGTTGTCGTCACAGAGCCGTACACGATCGGAACCGTCGGTGCGCACGCGGTAGATCGCGCCGTGATCCGATGCGTTGCGGTAGTAGATGTAGCCGTCGGCGACGCCGATGCTGTAGGCGACGTCGTCGTTGATGCGCGCGACACTCGCACCATCGATCGTGCAACGGTACAATCCGTTGCCGTCGTTCAAGTACACGTTGTCGCCGTGCGATGCGGCCAATCCGCTGTTGGCGATGTTCCCTCCCGTGTTGCCGCGTACGGCTGCGACGGGCGTTATATCTGTCCATGTATCGTCATGAAATCCCAACGCCGTCGACAGGCAGTATACGACGATCCGACCATAGTCCTCGCGCACGCCGGTGTCGCCCAGAAACCCTGCGGTTAGACGCCGCACCTCGATCGCAGTCAACGCGCCGGTCTTGGATAGGTTGTACAACGTCGACGGTACGCCGTACCGCACGGCCGCGAGCAGTACGTTGCGCGTGAGTGCGTCGGGGATCGCGTCGTGGATGAAGCCAGTCAGCCGATTGGTATCGGCGTAGAGTTGCATACCCAGCTTGGCCGTCAAATCGCATAAAATACGCGATAACTCTTGTTGATTCATCTACATAATCTATAATATTTATGATGCTCTATTTGAATGTACCCGTTTTGCCGCCGCCAAACTGTATCACGCCGCCCGATACAATCGGAGCCGAACGTCCGGCAGGTACGTCGTGCGTGCTGCCGTCGGTGTGCGCAAACTGCCACGGTTCGTCCGACAGATTCTTGAGTCCCCAGACGCCCGGTTGCGTCGGATGGCGCACGACCTGTGCGTAGGGCTTGTCGACGTCGGCTGTATGTGCATTGACCGCGCTCGCGTAGATGTAGCCATCGGGCATGAGTACGCACGAGCTGTTGCCTGCCGCGCGCGTGAGCATGAGGTGTACGGGCTTTTGCAGCGTGCGTTTGCAGTACCAACAGATGGGCGGCTTGGTATCCGACGGCATACAGAGGATTTCGGCATTGTCGTGCGGACACAATAGGATGTTGTCGCGGAGTTCCAAAAACGCGCGCTGCCACTCGACGACGCCGACGCGCTCACTGGGATTTTTCGAGCCCTTGGCGAACGCCTTGATGAACAGCTGCCTGAGGGGGTCGGGGCAGTGTTGCCACGCGCGGCGCGGCGTATCGTAGTCTGGGTCGTCGGGTAGTCTATTAGAAGTGTTGTGCGGATCAAAGATAAATACGGCATTGTCGCCGTAGACGAGCTTCTTGGCGGGCAGATCCCAACAGCGCACGCTGTACTCTTGCATACCGTGGAATGGATGGTGCTTGATCCAGATCTGAAACAGCAGCACCGCGAGCGAATGTAGGTCGGACTGCGCCGACGGCTGCTTCTGGCCGAGGATGACCTCGGGCGCCATATACTCGATCGTACCCTTGACCTGTGCCACACCCTCGTTGTTGACGCCAACGTTGTCGTTGTCGCAGATGAGCACCTCGCCGTCCGACGGGCGCAGAATCACGTTGCCGCGCGAGATGTCGCGGTAGCAGTAGCCGCTGAGGTGCAGCGCCGCATACGATTGGGCGATGCGATACGACGCGACACAACGTTCGCGCATACGGAGGTCAGGCTTCTTGCGCGCCCAGATCTCGCCGATCTCGGCGAACTGTTTCATGTCAATGAGGCGCATGAGATAGCCGAAGCCATTGATCCCATCGGCCTTGACGATGTCCTTGGGCCAGACGAACCGTTCACCGCCCGCCTGCTTGGGCGCACCGCGCATGATGAGATCGGATATGGTTTTGTACTGCGCGTCAGTCGACTGCTCGTCGTTGTACCATTTAACCGCATAATTCTCGTCCAAGTGCGTAGTAGAGTACGAGCCCTTGGTGGGGAGTAGGCTGCGCACGAGGTATACTGCGCCCTGCCCACCTTCGCCGAGCTTTTTGACTACTGTATACGTACCGCCGCCGATTTGCCCTGTGATGCGTTGTTTTTCTTTGAGTAGCATAGAACCTCCGCGCCGCTATGAAACATATGAAACGAATGTAAACGCGATCGTCATGTCGTCACCTGAGCCTGAAGACGACGTCTCCCAGAGCCGATCGGCTATGTCGTGCAGCGCGTCGTCACGCCCTTGTATATCGCCTGTATTTGCCAAAAACTTGAATAGACTGCGCGGGAATACGGCAAACTGTTCGTCGTCGGCGTAGCTGTTGGACAGTCCGTCGGTCGACAGAAACACGAGCGCAGTATCATCGAGGGTATGCTGTGCAAATCCCCAGAGCTTATGTTGTTCGCGCGAGATGAGCGAATAGGTCTCGCTGCCGAGTAGTCCCATGCTGTCGGGTATAGGTCGATGTACGCCGTTGTCTGCGTCTATGATGAGTATGTCGCCGTCACCGATCTGGCCTACGTAGCACGTGTGATCTGCAATCAGCGCAAACAACAGCGTCGTACCGTAGCGGCGCAGCGTCGCGGGTACGTCGTCCATGTGTGCGTCAAAGAGCGTCGCGTGCGCGCGTACGCGATGCCGCCAACCGTCGATCAATCGTTGTGCGAAGAACTGCCGCAGTGCGTCGAGAAACGGCATGGAACCGTCGTGCGTCGCGTGCATATCGTGCAGCAGCTCTGCCGCGCACTCGACGGCGATGCGCGCGCCGACGTCGCTGCGGTCGTACGCACGCCCGCCGTGACCGTCGGCGACGGCTATCACTGTGACGGGCACGTCGCCTACCTCGACTTGGACGATCTTGTGCGCGTCCTGACACGGCGTGTCGTTGCGAAAGTGCGCTGCGCCCATGCTGGTTATGCCGTAACTATAGTGAGTGCGCATCAGAATACGACCCCCGAGTGCGAGATGTCGGGCGGATCGGACAGTACGACGTTGCTGCCCGCGGCGATGTCAGCCTGGGCGTCGGCGGACTTGGTCACGCTCGCGCCGAGCGTGGCGGCCGTCGACGCCCACTTGATGTATTCGATGAGTTCGCCCGACGTGGAGGCCTTGAGCACGCCGACGTTGGGCTGGTTACAAAACAGCAGCAATTCCTGCTCGTTGTAATCGCCCTCCTGCCCGATGCCAATGACGAGGCGCACGGCCTTCTTGCCCCACGGCATACTGTCAAGCCGCGCGATGGCGTTCTTGTACGCATCCTCGGGGTCGGTGCAGTAACCGTCCGACAGCAAAATGCAGACAGGGGGTACGGCGCGCTTGCTCATGCGCTCGACGTGGAGTTCGTCACAGAGCAGCCCAATCGCCGACGCGGTGGCCGTATAGCCCTCGGCCTTGAGGTCGGGCCAATGGAAATTCTCGATGGGCACGGCGTCTGGCCCGATGTGCCAGCCTGCCTCGGTCGAAAACTTGATGGCACGCATCATAATCTGCACCTCGGGATGATTCTCGAGCGCGTGGATGATCTCAGGTACGACCTCGTGGATTGCGCGGTTTAACGTTTCAATCTTGCTACCCTGCATGGAATATGAATAATCGACGAGCCAAAAGAAATGCAGCGGCCTGCGTACAGGCTGACCCATGTCGATGACGGGGCCGTTGATGTTGCTCATGTATATGCCTCCTGTGCTATGCTATGTTGTTCTGTAGTATTCCCCGCGCAAACTGGATTCATGATGGCGGAGGAATATAGATTCTTTATTCTGCAATTCTTTATCTTGCAATTGTGATGAGATGATATGATGATATATCAACTATATATCACGATGTCCAAAATGTCAAATAGAAGTGTCCATTTGTGGGGGAGTGGACATTTCCCGTAAATCATGCTACAATACCATCATGACCATACAACT
>CAYPOE010000061.1:0-10708 GCA_964412285.1 uncultured Eubacteriales bacterium
GGCCGCGTTGCTGCTCGGCGCGCAATGCGCAGACGGAGGCTTCGGCGAACTCGGCGGGACGGCGACGCTGTTCGCGACGTATTGCGCGATGCGCACATTGGTACTGCTCGGGCATCTGCCCGACATGACGCGATTGCTAGATTATCTCGATGCATTGGCTACGCCGATGGGTTATGCCGACACAGTCGGCGGCACTACGACGGCAGGCGGCACGTACATGAACCTCAGTCTGCGTACGTGGCTGCAACAGTTGCAGCGCATACCCGTGTCGTGGGCGCGTACGGGCGATACGGATGCGCTCGCGCGCTGGTTGGACAGTGGCGGACTGCATGATTTGCGCGACGTCGACGGTTATACGCCGCTACTCGCGGCCGCCGCGTACGGCAACGCGGACGCCGTATCGCTGCTGCTGACACGCGGGGCGAATCCCGAAATCAAGTACAAGAAGGCCGACATGTTGCCTGTGCATATGGCCGCACAGTGCGGAGACCTCGACACAGTGAGGCTGCTGCTCGACGCACGTCCGTCACACATCAACGCGGTATGCGCCATCAACGGACATACGCCGCTGTTGCAGGCCGCATTCTTCGGCAAGACAAAGCATTTGACACTCGCGCGGTATCTGTTGGATCATGCGCAGACCTACGGCACGACGGCGGCAGATCTGCTCGCGGCGACCAATGTGCGGGGCTATAACGCATTGACCATGCAGCAGCTTTGGCACAACGACGCAATGGTAAAACTGTTGTCGCAGTACGATCCCGCCGACGGCGACGAACGTTCGCGCGGGTATCACGATCAACTCACGCTGTCGATGATGGATGCGCGCGGTTTGACCGACGCATTATGTGCGGCCATCACGCATTATATCGATCGAGCCGACGACGCCGCGCTACAGTGCGTCAAACGCATACTGGTTCTGCCTCACTGCAACGTCAACGCGCGCGGGGGTATGCTGATGCAGACGCCGCTGATCCACGCGATCACAGGAACCGACGACAGCGATCCCGAGCGCGGCAAACGGCGTTATGCCGTGGCCGAACTGCTGCTGCAAAACGGGGCGGATCCGTCGGTCACAGAAATACACCCGATGGGCGTAGGGGCTGTGATCCGCGCGTCGGTACTCAACAACTTCGCCATCTTGCAACTCATTGCGCAGTATATGACGGAAACCGATTTCGCGCGCGAACTCAACGTGTCGCCGCCCATCAACGGGCTCACCGCGATGCACGATGCGATCCACCGTGCGCTTACGTCGCCGCCCGAACTTTTAGACGGACATATCGAACAAATCAAATGGATGCTGTCGCGCGGTGCGCGGATTGACATACCCGACAATACAGGGCAGACCCAACGGCAATTGGCGCAAAGTGCGTACGTCGACGCGGCGTTCCCACAATGCAACGCGCGCGCCGTCTGGGACGCTATCGCTATATAACAGAGGGAGAATCATATGACGAAAGAACAGGCATTGCAAATCATCGAGCCGTTCTATAACCTATTCCGCACCGATAAGCGCGACTGGGACAAGGGATTCGACAGTCTGGCTGACGACTGGAAATCCTACGATGGCAATCAAACCCATCGTACCAAAGAGCAGACGCGTGCCTATCTCGAGGGATTGTTCGCGAGTGTACCCGACATCAACGTGACCAACCTCCAAGTGCAGGTCGACGGAGACTGGATATGCGTGCGCAGTGAGCTGACAGGTACGCCTGTAGGTGAGCAATTCCTCGGCGAACCTGTGACAGGTCGACCGTTCCACATCATGGCCATCGACTTCAATCGCATCGACGAGAACGGCAAATTGCTCGAATTATATCACTGTGAGAATTGGGCGATTGCCATCATGCAGATCCGCGGTCTATGGGATTGATGACAACGGGTTACGGACTTGATTGACTTGATTGACTTGATTATAGGATGATATAGGGAGGTTTCTATGGCACACAAGATTACGGCCGATTGCCTCGGCTGCGGCAATTGCAAGGATGGCTGCCCCGTCCAAGCGATACAAGAGGGCGACATTTACACAATCGATGCCGAGGTTTGCATCGACTGCGGCGCGTGCAGCGATACGTGTCCGGTCGGGGCAAGCGTGGAGGCATAGCGGAGGATGACGATGAAGATAGCGTTTTTACACGGTCAGGCGCACAAAGGTTCAACTTACAACATCGCGCGCGGCATCATCGGTCATATCGACGGATCTGCCGAGGTCGCTGAATTTATGTTCCCGAAGGATTTCGGTCATGTATTCTGCCGAGGCTGCTGCGCTTGTCTGAAGGATGAGAAGAAATGTCCTGATCACGCGGCAGTGGCTCCGATTGTAGAGGCGCTGCTTGCCGCCGATCTCATCGTACTCGCGTCACCGACCTACTGCTACTGCATGTCAGGCGCACTCAAGGCGTTCCTCGAACACACAGGCTATATGTGGATGGAACACAGACCTGCCGCAAGTATGTTCGGCAAGACGGCGCTCGTCGTATCGACGTCGGGGTATGAACCGGGTTCCAAAAAGGTCGCGGAGCAGCTCGTCGACAGCGTCGAGGGTTGGGGGATCTCCAACGTCGTGCGTTACGCCAAGGCCGTGCGCTCGAACAGTTGGAACATGGTACCGCCGCCGATCAAAGCGTCGATCGACGCAGAGATACCCGAGGTAGCTCAAAAGGTCAAGGCGGCCATGGCCAATCCGGCTGTCAGCGATGATATGAAAGAGCGGTTTGAGGAAATGCGCGGCATACAACTGATGAATACGTGGAACGCGACTGATCGCGGTCACTGGGATAATTTGGGTTGGACAGGCGATGTACGTCCGTGGGGCAACGAGGGATAATGACACTATGAAGCATACTATGAAGAATGGTTTTGAATTTTCAGATACAATCGCAGGCTATGCGTCTGCGTTTGACAGGCAAAACGGTACGTTCAATGTAACCACGACGGACGGGCGCGTGTTCGGCGTACGCCTGTCCCCGAATACCTATGCGCGCGTCAACGGCAATCTCGGCGAAGGCTACCGCTATCCGGGCGACGGCATGTACGACCTGTTGGCGCAGGATGGCAAGATGGTCTTTGTCTACGGTGTGTTCTACCCGGCCAACGATACGCTCGAGGCCAAGGTCGTGGATTTCGTCGCAGAAGGTGCGGGCGCCTATCGGTTTGAAGAACCCGACTGGTGGATCCAACAAGCCAAGTCCATCGCGCACTTCTATATCGATGCGCAGTTCGGCAAGGGTCAACCCATCGACTATCGCAATTATCGCACGCGACTGCACATCAACGGTGAGAAGAAGCCCGAACATAGACAGGAAACCGATACAATTTCGCGCATGATCTACGGACTCGCGTCGGCGTACATGCTGACCGGCGAAGACGTCTTCCTCGAGGCGTCGGAGAAGGGTTGCGAATACCTGCGACAACATATGCGGCTCTATGATACAGACAACAACGTCGCGTACTGGTGCCACGGCATCGACGTCAAGGCCGACGGCACCGAGAGCAAAGTGCTCGCGTCGGAGTTCGGCGACGATTACGAGGCGATTCCCGCGTACGAGCAGATTTACGCGCTCGCGGGTCTGGCGCAGACCTACCGCCTCACGGGATCGCCCGCGATCTACAACGACATCGCGTTGACGACGGATCTGTTTGACAAGTTCTTTGTCGACAGAAAGCTCGGCGGTTACTACTCGCACATCGACCCCGTGCTGTTCGACGCACACGCCGATTCGTTGAACGACAACAAGGCCAAAAAGAACTGGAACAGCGTCGGCGACCACGCCCCCGCATACCTGATCAACCTCTGGCTCGCGACCGAGGAGCCGCGTTACGGCAAATTCCTCGAGGACACCGCCGACTGCATCACGGCGCATTTCCCCGATTACGAGCATAGTCCGTTCGTGCAGGAGAAGTTCAACGAGGACTGGACGCACGACAAAACGTGGAAATGGCAGCAGGACAACGGCGTCATCGGCCACAACCTCAAGATCGCGTGGAATCTCACGCGCATATACAGCATGGCCAATAAGCCCGAATACGTCGAGTTCGCCAAACGCATCGCGGCGCTCATGCCCGAGTGGGGTATGGATCAGCAACGCTTCGGTTGGTACGACGTCATGTCGCGCACGCGTGGCGACGGCGACGAGATGCACCGCTTCGCGTGGCACGACCGCAAGGCGTGGTGGCAACAGGAGCAAGGCATCCTCGCGTACCAGATCATGTACGGCGTGTTCGGCGACGCGAACTATCAGAAGTTGGCGCGTGAGTCGGCGGCGTTCTACAATACCTTCTTCCTCGATCACGACGACGGCGCGATCTACTTCAACGTACTTAACAACGGTCTGCCTTACCTCGTGGGCAACGAACGCCTCAAGGGCAGCCACTCGATGAGCTGCTATCACTCGATCGAACTGTGTTTCCTGTCGGCCGTGTACATCAACCTGCTGCATACCAAGCAGCCGTTGGATCTATACTTCAAGCCTGAGGTAGGCGGCTTTGCGGATGGCATCCTGCGCGTATCGCCCGACATACTGCCCAAGGGTTCGATTGCGATCGAGGCCGTGTGGGTAGACGGCGAGCGTTACGACGATTTCGACGCAGACAAACTGCATGTAAAACTGCCGCAGCTCCGTGAACGCAAGCAGATCAAAGTGCGCATCGTGCCAAACGCGTCGTTCCAAAAGGATCATCCATGAATAGAATAGACATCTATCCCACGATGGAGTACCAGGGCTATCAAATCGGCCCGGGACGCGTGCTGCCGTTTGGTGCGACATTGGTCGGCGGCGGCGTAAACTTTTCCGTATACTCGTGCGACGCGACCGCCTGTTGGCTCGTATTGTTCAACATCGGCGAGAAGCGCCCGCTGATCGAGATCCCGTTCGCCGAGAGTTTCCGCATCGGCGACGTATATACGATGGTCGTATTCGGATTGGATTTTGAGAACATCGAATACTGCTATCGCTTTGACGGGGTGTACGACTTCGCCAGAGGATATACGTATAACAAAGAGAAGCTGTTGCTCGACCCGTATGCCAAGGCCATATCAGGGCGCAACAAATGGGGCGTTCAGCCCGACTGGAACGACATCGCGTCGCACCGCTCTCGCATCATCGCCGACGACTACGACTGGCAGGGCGACAAACCCCTCGAGCTACCCATGGAAGATCTCGTGATCTACGAGGCGCACGTGCGCGGTTTCACGCGCCACGCGTCGTCGGGCGTCAAGCACCCGGGTACGTTTGCGGGATTCATCGAGAAGATTCCGTATCTCAAGGGCCTCGGCGTCAACTGCGTCGAACTGATGCCCATCTATGAGTTCGACGAATTCGAGAACAGCAAGCCGTCGCCGACCACGGGCGACATGCTGCTCAACTATTGGGGCTACAGTTCTGTCGCATTCTTCGCGCCCAAATCGGGTTACGCGGCGACGGCCGGTATCGGCCTGCAGGTCGACGAGCTGAAGAACCTGATCAAACAGTTCCACAAGAACGGCATAGAGGTCATACTCGACGTCGTCTTTAATCACACGGCAGAGGGCAACGAGCACGGGCCGTACATCTCGTTCCGCGGCATCGACAACCGCATCTACTACATGCTCACACCCGACGGCTACTACTATAATTTCAGCGGCTGCGGCAATACGGTCAACTGCAATCATCCAGTCGTGCGCAACATGATACTCGATTGTCTGCGGTACTGGGCGAGCGAGTATCACATCGACGGCTTCCGCTTCGATCTCGCCGCCATACTGGGGCGCAATCAAGACGGTACGCCGATGCAGAACCCGCCTCTACTCGAGAATCTGGCATACGATCCCGTACTCAATCGCTGCAAACTCATCGCCGAGGCTTGGGATGCAGGCGGGCTGTATCAGGTGGGTTCGTTCCCGTCGTGGGGACACTTCGCCGAGTGGAACGGCAAGTACCGCAATACGATGCGACAACTGCTCAAAGGCGACGAATTCGTGATGGGCGACGCCGTGATGCGCATCCTCGGTTCGCACGATTTGTATCACTCGCAGGGCATGGGCACCAATTCGTCGATCAACTTCATCAATTGCCACGACGGTTTCACGTTGTACGATATGGTGTCATACAACGGCAAGCACAACGAAGCCAACGGCGAGGGCAACCGCGACGGCAGCGATGAAAATTACAGCTGGAACTGCGGCTACGAAGGTGAGACCTCCGATCCGGGCGTCAACGCCCTGCGGCACAAACAGATCAAGAACGCGCTGACGCTGCTCATGATGAGCCAGGGCATACCGATGTTTCTGGCCGGCGACGAGTTCGGCAATACGCAGTACGGCAACAACAACGCGTACTGCCAAGATAACGAGATTTCGTGGCTGGACTGGTCGTACGCCGAGAAGAACGCCGATCTATTGCGGTATGCGCGTGGGGTCATCGCATTCCGCATGAAACATCCGGTGCTGCGCGGCAATCGCCACCTCACGCACAGCGACTACCGCGGCGTGGGCAAACCCGACGTATCCCTGCATGGCGTACAGCCGTGGCAGCCCGATTACAACGGACGCGTCATGGGCGTGCTGTATGCGGGTGCGTACGCCAAAGACGGTACTTGCAGGGACGACGACGTCATGTTGATCATCAACACGCATTGGGAACCGCACGACGTCGTGTTACCGCAGTTTGACGACGGCAAGTCTTGGCATGTATTTGCCAATACCGATATGCCGTCGGGTTCCGACGTCGCTGAAATCGATCAAGAGTGGCCGCTTGGCGACGCATCCGGCGTTACGGCGGGCGCGTATTCTACGATGATACTCATCAGAAAGTAGGGAATCATGAGCTATATTACACACAACGGCGACAGTCTGACCGTTACGCTGCCGGAGCGACTCGATGCAACGCTCGCGCCGGAACTGCTGAACGAACTGCAAACGTATGTAGGACGCGGGATCGCGCGCGTCGTGATACGCGCCGAGCGTACCGAATATCTGAGCAGCGCGGGCATCCGCGCGTTCATCTTCGCCAAACAACGTTTGGGTGAGGATACCGAACTCATCCTCGTAAAACCGCAGGCGTTTATCATCGAGACACTGACGTTGACCGGCCTGATGGACTACATCAGCGTCGTCGACGAATACGCGGAGAGCCCATGTTGACAGGTCAAAAGATCGCAATACTCATAGAGGGCGATTTCTACGAAAACGAGATCTTCTACTATGCGCTGCGTTTCGCCGAGGAAGGCGCGCAGGTACATTTCATGTCGCGGCTCTGGGGACAGTCTGGATTGACCTTCTACGGTCATGAATTCAAAGCGCCGATGTATTGCGGCATGAGCTTTGAGGACATCGACGACGAGGCGTTGTCGGAGTATGCCGCGGTCATCGTACCTGCGGGCATGGTCGCGGATCGTTTGCGCTATTCGGAGGACGTCAACAAGTTACCACCCGCGTGCGAATTTCTCAAGCGCGCGTTTGCCATGCCGCACGTCCTCAAGGGCATCATCTGCCACGGCATGTGGCTGATGTCGCCCATCAACGAGGTCATTGCCGGGCGGCGCGTCACGGTACACAACAACCTGATCAGCGACGCCAAGCACATGGGATTGGTGTACGAGAATGCCGACGTCGTAGTGGACGGCGATTTGGTCACGGCGCGCACGGGCGGTCACTGCAACCTGTTCGCGCGGCGCATCATTGATATGCTGACGTGATGCGGGAGGTGTAAATGATAGCGTTATTATTGGCGCGTATATTGATCAAGGACTATCAGCAGGTTGACAATCCGCGCGTGCAGGGTGCGTATACCGTGCTGACCAACGTGTTCTTTATGGTCATGATGGGTGCGATGGGCGTCGTCAAGTTTCTCATAGGCAACGCCGTCGGCTCATTGGCCATCACGTCGTCGTCGTTCGCGGATTTCGCCGACATCGGCCTCGGACTCATGATGATGTTGAGCTACCGTTTGGCGAACAAAAAGCCCGACGCCAAGCATCCGTTCGGCTACGCGCGCATCGAGTACATCACAGGCATGGTCGTATCGCTCGTCATCCTGTTACTTGGCGTCAATCTGTTCCAGTCGTCGCTCGATAAGATCTTGAACCCGGTGTCGCCCGAGGCTACGCTGCCTGCGTATATCATTATGCTCGTATCCGTGGTCATCAACTTCACCGTATTCTCGGTCAACCGAAAAATCGGCGGCCTCATCAACAACATCGCCATCAAGGCCGCCGCAACCAAGAACATCGTGGACGGACTTGCGTCGTTGGTGGTTGTGATTATGCTCGGCATATTCAGCCTGTTCGCGGTAGACCTCGACGGTTACGTCGGTCTGCTGATGTCGGGGCTGATCATCTTCTCGGCGCTCACGTCGCTCAAGGATACGGTGAACCCACTGCTCGGCTTGGTGCCTGATTTGTCGTTCAGTGAGAAACTTACGCAGCGCATACTGTCGTACCCCAATATCTTATCGATACACAACCTCGTCATTCACAATTACGGCAACAACCGTTGCTATGTGTCACTGCACGCCGATATGCCCGGTACGCTGCTGGTAGAGGACATGCACCAGATCATCTGCGACGTCGAACAAGATTTCTCGTTTGAGGGCATACACCTGACGATTCATCCCGACATCGTCAGTGAAGAGGACGAGGATACGGCGAAGATGAAGGCACTGCTCTACGAAGTCGGCGCGTCGCTGCCTGCTTCTATCAGCATCAGCGATCTGCGCGTGCAGGCGGCGGACGACGTGACCTACGTTTTCTTCACCGTGACCGCGCCGCGCGACATCGGTCTGGACGCCGCCGCCCTGCGCGAAACGTTTAATACGCGGCTGTCGCGCCATAACGCGTCGTACAAAGCCGCGATCAAAGTCAATTATAGTCATATTTAATCTATAAAATAAGTTTCCTTAGGAGTTTCCATGAATCTGCAAGCAGAGGCGGCGCGCTGCTTAAAATGCAAGAATGCGCGCTGCTCCAAGTTCTGCCCCATTGCAACGCCGATCCCCGACGCGATGCGCCTGTACGAAGCGGGTGAGATCGGCGCGGCAGGGGAATTGCTATTCAACAACAACCCACTGTCGGCCATCTGCGCGATTGTGTGTCCGCACGAGCGCAACTGTTTCGGACATTGCGCGTTAAACGGCAAGAAAGCGCCGATCGGTTGGTACGAGATTGAACAAGAGATTTCAGGCGCATATCTGGGCGCGTATCGCGCGCCCGAGATTTCGCCGAACGGCAAGCGCATCGCGGTGGTCGGCGCAGGGCCAAGCGGTATCACAGCGTCGATCCTGCTCGCGCGAATGGGGTACGCCGTGACGCTGATGGATATGCGCGACGAGATCGGCGGCGTATTGCGTTATGGCATCCCCGAGTACCGCCTGTCCAACGCCATCGTGGATCGGTACGCGGCGATACTTGACGACCTCGGCGTAGTGTTCAAGCCCAATATCTTCATCGGTTCATCGCTGACCATCGACGATATGTTCATCGATGGATACCACGCCGTGTTCGTCGCGGTGGGTACGCCACGTCCCAACCGCATCGGACTCATCGGCGAGACGCTGGGACATGTACATTACGCGGTCGACTACCTGCGCACGCCATCGAAGTATAAGCCCGCCAAGCGGGTCGTGGTGGTCGGAGCTGGCAATGTCGCGGTCGACGCGGCGCGCACTGCGCTGCGACACAGCCCCGAAGCGTCGGTGACGATGCTGAACAACCGCCGCGACGAGGATATGACAGGCGACACGAAAGAACTCGACGCGGCCAGAAGCGAAGGTGTGACGTTCGCGTCGCTGCAATCCACGATCAAGTTGACGCACGACGGCGTGTTATGCGCAGCGGTGGACGCCGTCGAAAACGGCGACGGCGGCATCGCGTACGTCGAGGATTTCTCGCGCGTCACGTTATTCCCCGCCGACAGGATCATCGTAGCCATCGGGCAAGGCCCGCAGGGCGCGGCCATCGCCGCAACCAACATCGCGCGCACAAACAGGGGTCTGTATGATGCGGACGACATGGGTCGCACGAATCAGCGCGGCGTATTCGCGGCGGGCGACGTCGTCACAGGTCCCAAAACCGTGGTCGAGGCCGCGGCATTCACCAAACGCGCAGTCGAAGCCATCGACGAATACTGCAAAAGTTTATAAACGGAGAACATCATGACGATTACAAAAACGCAATCCGACGCAACGCTGACCATCGCCATAGAAGGTCGTCTGGATACCACGACGTCGCCGCAGCTCGAGGCCGAGTATAACGCGGCGGGAAACTTTTCTGAACTGGTACTGGATCTCGCCCGGCTCGATTACATATCATCGGCCGGACTGCGCGTGATACTCGCAATGCAAAAACTGATGAATCAAAAGGGTTCGATGGTCGTCCGAAATGTCAAGCCTGAAGTCATGGAGGTATTTGAACTGACGGGCTTCGTGGACATATTGACCATTGAGAATTCATAATGGTTTACCTGCGCCGCGAACAGCGGTGCGTACATAGACGCGACGTTTAATGCACAGGAAACAGGAAACAATTTATATAAACGAGCTGAACAAAGATCGGACATGCCATAAAGGGGCTTCTTTTCTAATGAAACACATGAAACACATGAAACACATCACGATCGAGGCGACGATCGACAACGTCGATCGTGCGATAGAACTCATCAATGGCGAATTAGATGCGCATCATTGCGACAAGAAATCGCGCAACCAAATCGACGTCGCAGTCGAGGAAC
>CAYPOE010000062.1:0-10510 GCA_964412285.1 uncultured Eubacteriales bacterium
CCGTCGACGGTTTTGCTGTCGACGATGGAGCGTACCGCGTCGATGAATGAGTCGATATCCTCGAAACTGCGATATACAGACGCGAAACGGACGTAGCTGATTTCATCTACAGATAACAGCGCGCGCAACACTGCGTCGCCGATTTCGCTACTCTTGACCTCGGTTACACCCGACTCTATCAAATCCGCCTCGACCGACGCTATGATACTCTGCATCTGTTGCAGCGTAACATGGCGTTTTTCACACGCGCGCAGCAGACCCGCGAGGATCTTCTTACTCTCGAACGGTTGAATCGAACCGTCGCGCTTGATGACCATGATGGGCTCAGTCTCAATGACCTCGTATGTCGTAAAGCGTTTGCCGCAGGTTTCACACTCGCGGCGGCGGCGTATACGCTCGTCGTTGTCAATCGTGCGCGTCTCTATTACTTTACTCTGTGCGCAACCGCACTGTTTGCATTTCATATAATATTATGTTATCTATCGCGATGATGCTTGCCGGTTACTTCGACCAATATAATGTCTTCGCCGATGCTGATGATGTCGCACCATGGTATGATCAATTCCTCGCACCGACCAAACACGTTGAGAAATCCGTTCGACAGTGGCACGATGATGGCCACTACACGTCCGCACGATGTATCTACTTCCACATCGCAGACGTAACCCAACCGCCTACAGGCGCGCTCATCTATCACTTCTTTGTTGCGTAACTCCGTAAAACGTTCCATATGTCACCTCAAGATTTGAAGAATAGCAGCGTGCCGGACAACCAATCAAGTTGTCCGGCTCTGGCCTACTATATCATATGCAGCGTTTTACCGCATGTTGCTTGTTTCTTATTCTTAATACATCGGACGCTTGTGGTAGTGCGTGTGCAGCAGATCGTGCGCCTTGTGTGAACACGGAGCTTCGAGATACTCGTCGTAGACCTGCTTGATCAGCGGGTTCTTGTGCGACTTGCGGTATTCGCTCTTGGTATCCTCGTCGTACAGCGCCTTGGCACGCTCAACTTGTATGTCGACCGTAGCCTGTGTGCGCGAACTAACGATCGGCTGACCGCCACCGTTGACGCAACCGCCCGGGCAGGTCATGACCTCGAGGAAGTGGATCTGCTTCTCTCCCGCTTTGACCGCATCCAACATCTTGCGCGCATTGGCCAGACCGCTGACGACAGCGACGTTGACCTTCATCCCGCCGATGTCGACCGTCGCTTCTTTGATACCGGCCGTACCGCGTACGTCCTCGTAGTCGATGGCATCGATGTCCTTGCCCGTGAGTACGTCGGCCACGGTACGCAGCGCCGCTTCCATAACGCCGCCTGTCGCGCCGAAGATGACGCCTGCACCCGACGCGATGCCGAACGGCTCGTCGAAGTTTTCATCGGGCAGGTTGACGAAGTCGATACCAGCCTCTTTGATCATACGTGCAAGTTCGCGCGTTGTGATGACTGCGTCGATGTCGGGCAGTTTGTCGTTGGCCGCCATCTCGGGACGGTCGGCCTCGAACTTCTTGGCTGTGCACGGCATGACGGATACGACGTAGATGTCCTTGGGGTCGATGCCCTGCTTCTTGGCGTAGTACGACTTGAGCAGTGCGCCGTACATCTGATGCGGCGACTTGGCCGACGAAAGGTTGTCGGTGAACTCAGGGAAGAAGGTCTCGCAGAACTTGACCCAACCCGGCGAGCACGACGTGATCAGCGGCAGTTTGCCGCCCTCTTTGATGCGGTTGATCAGCTCGGTGCCCTCTTCCATAATCGTGAAGTCGGCAGCCGTATTTGTGTCAAATACACGGTCGAAACCCATGCGACGCAGCGCGGCGGCCATCTTGCCTGTGACGCGCGTACCGATCGGATAACCGAATTCCTCGCCGAGTCCGGCGCGAACGGCGGGTGCAGTCTGTACGACGACGTGTTTGGTCGGGTCGGCGATGGCGGCCCATACGTCATTGATCTCGGACTTCTCGGTCAGCGCACCAACGGGGCAAGCGATGATGCACTGCCCGCAGTTGATGCAGGGTACATCGGCGAGCGACATGTCGAATGCGCAACCGACGATGGACTTGAAGCCGCGGTAGTTGGTATCGATGACCGACACCGTCTGTACGTCCTTACACATAGACACGCAGCGGCGGCAGTTGATGCACTTGTTGGGATCGCGCACGATGGCCGTACTCTTATCGTCGATCGGATGGCGCGAACGCTTGCCGAGGAAGCGGACTTCCTTGACGCCAAGCTCGGTGGACAGCGTCTGCAATTCGCAGTTGCCGCTGCGTACGCAGGTCAGGCACTGCTGATCGTGGTCGGACAGAATCAGTTCGAGCGTCAGCTTGCGCGCACTGCGTACAGTCGGGCTGTTGGTCGTGATCTCCATGCCTTCCGACACGGGATACACACAAGCCGCCTGTAACGCGCGCGCACCCTTGATCTCGACGACGCACATGCGGCACGCGCCGACCTCATTGCGATCCTTGAGGTAGCAGAGGGTGGGAATGTTGATACCGTTCGCCCTTGCGGCCTCAAGGATCGTGGTGCCGGCCTCGACCGCGATGGGCTGGCCGTTGATCTTTATATTCACTAAACTCATAGTCTCACCTCTATCTTAACTCAATGGCTTTGAACTTGCACTTGTCTACACACACGCCACACTTGATGCACTTCTGGGGGTCAATGACATACGGTTTCTTGACCTCGCCCGAGATGGCGCCGACCGGGCAATTCTTCGCGCAGAGCGAGCAGCCTTTGCACTTGTCGGGGATGATCGTGTAGGACAGCAGCGCTTTACATACTTTCGCAGGACACTGCTTATCGGTGACGTGTGCGATGTATTCGTCGCGGAAGTAGCGCAGCGTCGAGAGGACGGGGTTGGGCGCGGTCTGACCGAGACCGCAGAGCGCAGTCGCCTTAATAGCGTTACCCAATTCTTCTAATTTATCGATGTCGTCGAGTGTACCCTTGCCCTCGGTGATCTTCTCGAGGATCTCGTGCATACGCTTGGTGCCGATGCGGCACGGCGGACACTTACCGCACGACTCGTCGACGGTGAACTCGAGGAAGAACTTGGCGATGTCGACCATGCAGTTGTCCTCGTCCATGACGATGAGTCCGCCTGAACCCATCATCGAACCGATGGACATCAGTGAATCATAGTCAATCGGCACGTCGATGCACGACATGGGGATACAACCGCCCGACGGACCGCCGGTCTGAGCGGCCTTGAACTTCTTGCCATTCGGGATGCCGCCGCCGATGTCCTCGACGATCTCGCGCAGCGTCGTACCCATGGGGATCTCGACGAGACCTGTGTTGTGGATCTTGCCGCCGAGCGCGAAGACTTTGGTACCCTTGGACTTCTCGGTACCGATCGAAGCGAACCACTCCGCACCTCGCAGGATGATCTGCGGGATGTTGGCGTAGGTTTCGACGTTATTTAATAAGGTAGGCTTTTGCCACAGACCCTTGACAGCCGGGAACGGCGGACGCGGACGCGGCTCGCCGCGCTTACCCTCGATCGAGGTCAGGAGTGCAGTTTCCTCGCCGCAGACGAACGCGCCTGCACCGAGACGGATCTCGAGATCAAAGTCGAAGCCCGAACCGAATATGTCTTTGCCTAACAGGCCATATTCACGCGCCTGATTGATCGCAATCTGCAGACGTGCAACTGCAATCGGATACTCGGCGCGAATGTAGATGAAGCCCTGATTTGCGCCAATCGCGTAACCTGCGATGGCCATGGCCTCGATGATGGCATGGGGATCACCCTCGAGCACCGAACGATCCATGAACGCGCCGGGGTCGCCTTCGTCGGCGTTACATGCGACGTACTTGGGCGAATCGTTGGTCTTGGCGGCGAACTCCCACTTCAAGCCGGTCGGGAATCCAGCGCCGCCGCGTCCGCGTAAGCCTGAACGTTTGATGACGTCGATGACTTGCTCGGGCTTGTACTGCTCAAGTACGGTACCGAGCGCTTGGTAGCCGTCGAATGCGATGTACTCGTCGATGGACTCGGGATTGATGACGCCGCAGTTGCGCAGTGCGACGCGCATCTGCTTGGCATAGAAATTGGTCTGTGCCAGGCTCTTGACGCTCTCGTCCTTGGCAATGGTTTCATCGTACAGCAGACGCTTGACGATACGACCCTTGAGCAGATGCTCTTCTACGATTTCCTGTACGTCCTCGGGCTTGAGCATGGAGTAGAACGCGCCCTCGGGGTACACGATGACGATCGGACCCAACGCGCACAGACCAAAGCAGCCCGTCTTGACCATTTTGACCTCATCGGCCAAGCCGTGAGATGCAAGTTGTTTATCGAACTCTGTTATGATAGCTTCGCAGCCGGATGACGTACAGCCCGTGCCGCCGCATACCAATATATGTGACCTAACAAATGTCATGTATATGTCCCCCTCTTACTTCTGTGCGTTGCCGATGGTATACTCGGTGACGGGCGCGTTGTTGATGATGTGCTCCGTAACGATGCGCGCTACCTGATCGGGCTTGATATTCACGTACGTAACCTTGTCCTGGTTCGGTACATAGATCTCGACGAGCGGCTCATAGCGGCACATACCGATGCAGCCTGTCTGGGATACTGTGACGTTTTGCAGGTTACGCTTCTGCACTTCCTCTAAGAATGCGGCCAACACAGGGCGCGCACCGGCCGCGATGCCGCAGGTCGCCATGCCAATGACGACGCGCGTGCCGTCCTCGCGCTCTTGACGCAGATTGACGCTGTTGATCGTCTTTTCGCGAATGGCCTTTAATTCAGCTAAACTCTTCATATATCCTCCGATGCTTGATATGCTTGATGATGTGCTGCACGCTCTATTCACTCGCGCCTATATCGGCAAGACCTTCCTCGATATATGCCTTGAGCCAGTCGATGACGGCGAGGTCGCTCATGGGTAGGCCGTCGAGTACTTCGGATACCTCGGCGGTATCGAGTACGAACGCGTTGCCGTCGACGATATGTCGATACAAGAATACAATATCCTCATTGCGTTGGTCGGACAACAACGTAACCATGGTACCCACCATGTCGCCGAGCGGTTGACGGTCGATCGAATCGCGCTGAAATACCGCGCGGATCCGCGTACCCGAGCCTGGCGTACTGTCGATGGTGAGGTAGCCCCCTGTTGCGACGGCCGCCTGCTCGAACAGCGGTATGCCGAGTCCTACGCCGCGCGTCTTACGCGACGTCGTGAACGGGTCGCGCACGCGCTGTACCATTTCGGCGTCCATGCCGCACCCGTCGTCGTCTACCGTGATGGCGAGCATCTGCTTGGCAGTATCCTCATCGATCGTAATGTCGATGTGCTCGGCCCCTGCCGTAATGCTGTTTTGCACGATATCGAGTATGTGCAAGGATAATTCAGTCATATGTTAATTTGCGGTTGTCTTTCGACGGAGTGCTTACACGCACTCACTCCATGTCCTGATACTTCTTTAAGATCGCGTCTACGTCTTCGAGTACCAAACGGCCGTACACATCCTCATTGACCGTGAGTACGGGAGCCAGTCCACATGCGCCGATGCAACGCGTCGCTTCGATCGAGAACTTACCGTCGGGCGTACACGCGCCGACCTTGCAGCCGAGCTTGTCCGAGATCTTCTCAATGATCGCGCCCGAACCCTTGACATAGCACGCGGTACCGAGGCATACGGCAATCTTATACTTGCCCTTCGGCTCTAACGAGAAACGTGTGTAGAACGTGACGACGCCGTATATCTCTTCTAACGGGATGTTCGTCTCTTCCGAGATGATCTTCTGTACTTCTATGGGCAGATAACCGTAAATCTCCTGCGCCTCGTGCAGAATGGGGATCAGCGCGCCGCGCGAACCCTTGTGCTCATTGATGACCGCGATCAGCCTGTCGTACTGTGCAGGCGTACCATTGAACGCCACTGCGGGTTGTTTCATAACCGTCCTCCGAAACTTGATTGATCTACTTATTATCACTATATCACTATCACTGCCGCATTTTTATCATGCTGTGATAACGGATATGCGTTGTATGATTATTATAGCATATAAATCGATAAAAAGCTACTGAATTATTTTGCTGAATCAGAATGATTTTTCTAACACTGGGATTCAGATGATGCCGCGCAACGCATCGATGACACACCGTGCTGTAGGCTCGTCGACGTCGATGACATTGATCGGCTCAGACAGCATGTCTAAGCTGTGCGAGTCGCTGCTGCGCATGATGCGATAGCGCGGGTTGACGCCCTTATTCGCGCAATATTGCACGGGATCCGGGGCGCGCTTCGATACCTCGACGCACGTGATGGGCAATTCGTCTGCGATGAAGCCGAGGTTGGATAAGATGCTGTTGGACGAGCGGTCGATGTGCGCGGGATAACACACCCCCCCACACGCGTAGGCCAGCTCGACGACCTCGTCGACCGACAACATACACGACGAAAGCAACATAACAGGCTCTTCGCCGACACATGCATCGTTCTCGTCAAAGAGAAGTTGGTTGCCGTAGATGTCGCGGCGATTCTCAAAATGGGGCATCGCGTCACGGATGGACTCATACGCCAATCGCGCCGCGTCAACGTCGGAGAACAGCGCAATCATGTGTACCTCCTCCATCGTCTCGATCTCCATGCCGGGCAGCACGATGAGATCGGTATTGGCCGCCGCGTACCGCATGGCCGATTCGGCGTTGCGGATGCTGTTGTGATCCGTGATGGCAATCGCGTCCAGACCAATGATCGTCGCCATGTTGACGATGTTACACGGCGTCATGTCATCGTCGGCACACGGCGACAGCGCCGTGTGGATGTGGAAGTCGTAGTAGAGCCGACTCATGACTGCAACATGTTGTAGATCATGCAGCAAATCTCATAGGCCGTCTTGTCCGAACGCAGGATGACGACGTCCTTATCATTCGCTTTCTCAATGGCCTTGTCGTCGGGGATAGCCCCCTCCGCACAGATGATGCAGGCCAAATCGTTGAGCGACGCGACGGCTACGATGTTGACGTTGGTCTGTATCGTGATCCATGCCGCGTCGGCTTGTGCGTTGGCCATGACCCAACTCAACAGATCGCCCACGTAACAGCCCGATACGTCGTGTTCCAGTTCCGTATCCGTACAGACCGCAAATCCATACTTTTCTACCAAGTCACTGACTTTCATAGTTCCTCCACCATGTAAACGTGTTTGCTTTACACACAATTTATTGTCAATGTAATTGCTTTACAGGCACTAAATACGGTTACTGCGCACGCTCTCAAGCTCGACCATCTCCTTGGCAAGCTCGCGAATCTTATCGCGCATCTTGAATATGCAGTCGTACAACATGGCGTCGCCCTGTACGATGTCCTCGGCCAACGCCCTGCAACTCGGCGCCCCACACGAACCGCAGTCGAGATCGGGCAACGTGCCTTGCAGCTGATTGATCTGCTCGAGCTTGCGCAACGCGACGGCAATGTTGTCGTCGAGCTGCAATGCGCGCGACGGGCGTATGGATTCGACAAATTTGGATAGTTTTAGGATGCGGTCGTTGTAGTTGGGGTGAGTCGCGTTACCCAGACGCCGCTGCTTCATGCGCTCGATTCGAGCGCGCGCAACGTAAGGATTTTCAATCGTCAGCGGCCCGCCTACACAGCCGCCGCTGCACGCCCCGGCCTCGACGAAATCGATGTCCTCGAGCCGCTCGTCCTCGATGTCCTCGAGGATGCCAACGACATGCTGGATGCCATCGACAGAGATGGAGTTGATGCCGCCGAGTGCGTACGCCTCGCCGCCGTGCGCCGCCCAACGTATGCCCTCGTAGTACGACTGCGCACGTTCGGGTGCGTCAGTGACCTCTTTTAGCGACTGCCGCAACTTGGTGAAGAGATCTTTGATAGAAATCACGCCGTCGACATACGACTGCCGTATGCCCATCGGCGACCGCACGGCCGTGTACTTGGCCGCGCACGGCGTGATGAAATACACCCCGACGTCAGCTTCGGACAATCCCGTGCGTTCGACTGCCAACGCCTTGGCCAACGCCGCCGCGAGTTCCATCGGTGCGACGAGCGGCACGATGTTGGGTACGAGGCTCGGGAATCGCAGATGTATGAGCTTGACCACGGCCGGGCAAGCCGAACTGATCAACGGCTTGGGCAACGTATCGTCAGACATGAGTTCACGCGTCGCCGCCGTGATGAGAGAAGCGGCAAATGCCACCTCGAACACGTCGTCGAAGCCGATACCAATCAAGGCGGCCAGAATGTCGTCGATGTTGTCGTGATTGAACTGCCCATACAGCGACGGCGCGGGCAGTGCCACTGAATACTTGCGCGACGCAAGTATGGACGGCTCGTCCGTCATGGCGAGCTTGGCGTGGTACGGACATACGCTGATACACACGCCGCAATCGATGCAACGCCCGGGCGTGATGCTCGCCTTGCCGTCGCGCACGCGTATCGCCTCGGTCGGGCAACGCTTGATGCAGTTGGTGCAGCCTTTACACTTAGCTGCATCCAATGATACGGAATGTATAGACATAGTGAATTATGAGATGTTGACTGCCATACAGACGGTCGTACCCTCGCCGACTTTGGATGTGACCTGGAGTTCATCCGTATACTTCTTCATGTTGGGTAGGCCCATACCCGCGCCAAAGCCCAACTCGCGAATCTCGTCGGTCGCCGTGGAGAAGCCTTCGCGCATGGCGTCCTCGATGCTCTGTATCCCTGGTCCCTGATCGGTAAAGCGCATCGTAATACGCTCAGGCGTGATGTCGACGTCGCACTCGCCGCCGCCGCCGTGGATCACGGTGTTGATCTCAGCTTCGTACATGGATACCGCGACCTTGCGTATCACGTCGGCACCGAACCCCAGTTGCTTGAGTATCTTCTTGACCGCTGACGAAGCCTCGCCCGCGGCTTTGAAGTCCTTGCCGTCGATGTCGTAGTGGAGATGCATGGATTCGGCCATTACTCCTCCTGTTTTCCCAACCCGTTCGTATACAGTTTTCCGCACGCGACATACATCGTGTACGCAGTGGATAGTAGGGCAATGCCACGCTCCTGTGCCAACTCAATGACAGCTTCAGTAGGTTCCTTGCCCCTGACAAAGACGATGGCTTGCATATCCATCATCTCGGCGGTACGTATGACCTGCGGATTGACCAATCCTGTAAGCAGCAAGCCCTGCGTCTTGACAAATGCCAATACGTCGCTCATGAGATCCGAGCCGCACGCGGCTTTGACCTCATGATTGGCCAGCTCTTCCGGGGATTCGCCCGTATGTACTTCCGCTTCCAGCAACTTGATTACAGTGTCTAATGTCATGTGATACCCCTGTCCTACCCCTGTAAAGTATGATACTTTACAGGGGTTAGTCTATAGAATAATGTGTAAAGTAAATAACTTTACACTATTGAAGCCGTATACGGTAGTAATTCTTCTTGCCCTTACGTACCAAACATTCACCCTTGTCGAAGCTGTCGGTACCGAACGCGTAATTCATATCGACGACCGTACCGTTGATCGCGATACCCGACTGCATCACCAAACGCCGTCCCTCGCTCTTGGACGGTACCGCACCTGCCGCGACCAATACATCGAGCAGCGTCAGATTGGCCAACTCGTCTGCGGTCACGGTATGGGTCGGCATATCGTCGGATAGTCCGCCCGACTCAAACACGGCCGCAGCCGCCGCGCGCGCCTTGTCGGCCTCTTCCTCGCCGTGAACCAATCGCGTGACCTCGTAGGCGAGGACTTTCTTGGCCTCGTTGATGGCCGAACCCTCGAGCTTGGCATATTCATCGATCTGCTCGAGCGGCAGGAACGTCAGCATCTTGAGACTGTTGACGACCGATGCATCCTCGACGTTGCGCCAGTACTGGTAGAAGTCGTAGACCGGCGTCTTGTTCGCGTCGAGCCAGATCGCACCCTTCTCGGTCTTGCCCATCTTGACGCCGTCGGCGTTGGTGAGCAGTGCGGTCGTCATGCCGTACGCCTTGTGACCGAGTTTGCTGTCGATGAGTTCGACGCCCGCAATGATGTTGCTCCACTGGTCGTCGCCGCCGATTTCCAGCACAGCGCCGTGCTTCTGATGCAATACGAGGAAGTCGTAGCCCTGCATGAGCATGTAGTTGAACTCTGTAAAGGTCAGACCCGTCTCCATGCGCAGCTTGAAGCATTTGGCCGCGAGCATACGGTTGACCGAGAAGTGCGCGCCGATGTCGCGCAGAAAGTCGACGTAGTTGAGCTTGCAGAGCCAGTCGGCGTTGTTCTCGACGATGCCCGCACCCTCGGACAAGTCGACGTACTGTGCGGCCTGTTCTGCAAAGCGGTTGCAGTTATACTGTATCTCCTCAACCGACATAACGCGGCGCATACCCGTCTTATCTGTGGGATCGCCGACCATACCTGTGCCGCCGCCGAGTAACACGATGGCTCGATGTCCGGCCATCTGGAGGTGGCGTATGACCTTGAACTGTATATAGTGGCCGATGTGCAGACTGTCCGCCGTAGGGTCAAACCCAATGTAGAACGTCACG
>CAYPOE010000063.1:0-10463 GCA_964412285.1 uncultured Eubacteriales bacterium
CCACTTGGATACGGCTTGGGTCGATACACCCATGTGTTCGGCGAGTTGCTCTTGTGTGATGCCGCGTTGGCGGCGGTATTCGTTGATGCGTGTGCCTAATGTATGTTCCATGATGGCCTCCTGTTATGCTGATGTTACGTCTATTATAGCATATGATTCGAGGGGTGACAGCTACTATACGTTGAATACGCTAAACTATTGGTTGTAAAATTATAAACTAACGGTTGATATGGCTGTATGCGGCGGTTTTTGAGTTGAAATTAAGCCTTGTGTTTCGTCTGGCTCTGTGATACAATGAGTAAAATGAAGAAGCGAGGTGTGCTGATGATTCGCTAATCCGATTACTCAACTACAACGGTAAAAGCTCAATCACGTGATGGGGCTTGTGTTTGTGTTGGAATTGGATGGCGACAATCGGTGTGTGGGAGGGGTGACGATGCCCCTTTGCCTTGTTGTGTACATATCCTTTTCCAACACGGAAAAGGCTTTTTTATTTCTAACGATTAAGGGGGGTTCCTGTGACAAATAAGCTGATTATTATAGAAGGCATACCCGGTTCGGGTAAAACGACGTTTGCGCACAAAACCGCGCAGTATCTGCACCAACGCGGCGATGTAGTGAATCTGTATCCGGAAGGCCCCGGACATCCGGCGGATTTGGGTTGGAGTGCTTGCGTGCCGATTGCGCAATACGACGAGTTGCTGGAGCGGTATGCGGCGTTGGGCGATGATGTGATCCGCAATACGAGCACGGAGGGTGAGTATGCTGTTGTCGCATACAACTGCGTCAAAGATGCGCCCGATGGGTTCTATGCCGAGATGGAAGCCATGGAAGTATATGATAATCGCGCTCCCGATGAACTGTTCTATGGCTTACACCAACGTCGGTGGCGTACATTCGGCGAACGCGCCGTTGTTGCAAACGAGCGCAATGTATTTGAACACGCGCTGCTACAGAATCCTGTGAATGAGTTGGTGTTGTGGCGTGACGCTGACGACGCCGCTGTGATCGCATACTGCAATCGGCTGATAGGATCGGTCGAGCAGCTTGCGCCCGTGGTGATCTATCTGTCGCAGCCCAATGCAGAAGAAACCATTATGCGCGTGGCGAGAGAGCGTGTTTCATCGGACGGCGACAAGTGGATCGATTTCTGTATTTCGTATGTAGAGAATACACCGTACGGCAAGCGGCATGGGTTATCGGGAATAGATGGATTTATGCATTTCATCCACGTGCGTAAGCGATTGGAATTAGAGATCATGCATCAACTGCCGGTATCGCATGTCGTGATTGAGAATCCTGATTACGATTGGGATGGCGTATGGAGCAATATCACACAGTTTCTTGATACTTTACAGTGAAGTTCACAGGAGGACTACTATGACTGCACAATTCCGAGCATATCAGAACGACGAGGTGTTTTGCACGGATTACTATAAGCTGCGCGACTTTCTGATCAAACTCGATAGCCACAACTATCACTTCGGTCGTTGGGACTGGATGGTCACGCACGGCTATCTTGATAACACAGGGCTGCCGCGCATCGGCTTGTGGGAGGACAACGGCACGGTGGTCGCGGCCGCTACGTATGACTGTGTCTTGGGGAAGGCGTATCTGCTCGCGCTGCCCGGGTATGAGTCGTTGCGCGACGAGATGTTACTGTATGCCAAAGATGCACTCGCGAAAGATGGCGGATTCAAAGTCATGATCACAGACGGCGATACGGCGTTTCAGGATGTGGCGGCGGCACGCGGATTTTATCCGACGCAGGATAAAGAGTGCGACGCGGTGATTCCGATTCGTGCCGACAACATGAGCTATAAGCTACCCGATGGATTCGCGATTACGAGTATGAAAGATACGTATGACCTGTACAAATATGGGCAGGTGCTGTGGAAAGGTTTCAACCACGAGCTTGACGGTGAGGGACCTTTTGTATTCAACGAGGATAAACGGCGCGACTGGGATATTGACTTTATGCGTCCAAATGTCAACCTTGATCTCAAGATCGCTGTCGTTGCGCCGAACGGCGACTTCGTGTCGTACTGCGGTATGTGGCAGGATGCGGCGTCGAGGAGCGCGCTCGTAGAGCCTGTGGCGACGGATCCCGCGTATCGCAAGATGGGATTGGGTCGCGCGGCGGTGTTGGAAGCTGTCCGGCGGTGCGGTGAACTCGGTGCGACGCGCGCGTTCGTGGGGTCGTCGCAGCAGTTCTACTATAGCATCGGCTTCCGTCCGTACGCCACGTCGACGTGGTGGCAGATCAAGTAGGCGAAACAAAAATCGGCACACCTATCATTCGATGGGTGTGCCGACGTTTATGATGCGCGTGTTGCGTGTCAGTGCAGACGATCGAATAACGCGACGCCTTTGGTTTTTAGCAGGACGCCGAGCAGTACGTTGATGAGCGCGAGTAGCGCGATCATCAAGAGGCCGCTAATGGGATATGGGAGTCCCAGATATATATACAAGATTGCGAGTGCGACGGCAAAGATGATACCGCCGAACATACCTGTCATTGCAGCCGAACTCTGCTTGACGACAACGGCGGGCGAGGTGAACTCCAGTTTGGGTAGGTATAGGTTGACGATCAATCCGTACAACGATGTGAATACGGCGAACATGAATCCTATGGCGATCAATACCATCGCGGCGATCGGTGAGAATCCCAACGCAATCGAGATTAGGACGCCGTTGAACAGGATAAATGGCACGGTGAGCAATAGATTCATGATGATCTTGCTCAGGAAGATTGTACCCGTGGATACCGGCGCGGATTTGATGATCCAGAGTTGCTTGCCCTCTAACGAGATAGAAGAGGCCGTCGTCGCGGTCATGACGGTCGTGAACGCGACTAAAGCCGTCGCAATGGGCGCGAGCAGCTGCGCATCCAACACAATCCCTGCTTCGGCAGGCAGGATCATGTTGAGTACGTCGGGGCCGAACAAGATCGTCGCAATGCCTACAATGGTTAAGAGCACCATCCCAAAAAACGTGTTAAACAGATAGATGAAGCACGTGACGTAGTTGCGCAGTTCGCGCTTGACGAGTGCGACCAACGCCGTCGAGGTCTTTAGTTCCATTCCCTGAAATGCGCGGCCGCGCGGCGTCTCTTTGAACTTGGCGTTGATCTTTTGGAAGTTGCTAGAGAATGCGAATACGACGAGCAAGAATATGAGCGACGACGTGCCCGCGAACAATAGCAACGTAGCGAAGTTTTGATGGATCAGGGCGTCGGCAAACCATGCGGCAGGCGGATAGATGCGTCGCAGAACCTCTAGCGCTTGCCCGATCTGCACGATCATGTCATTCGTGACCGAGGAGGCTTGGAATGATACGGCCATGATGCCGAGTACGGCGGCGAAACTCAGGATGATCGTGACGAGGTTGCGCTGCTTGAACCGAGACGATACAATCGCAATCCCGAACGTGAGCACCGCCGCTACGCTTGCAGGAATGAGCGGGGTGAACAGCACCAAAATCAGTCCGTACAGGTAAAAGAGCCACCCTTCGCCGTTGAGGATGCCGAATACAACGATGGCGGGCGCGGCGATGAGCGTCGAGAATAGGTAGTTGGAAAACGTAAACAGTAGGACTTTGGCTCCGAGTACCCCGTTGGTCGATATGGGCAGCGACATGAGTAGATCGTGGTCGCGGAAATTGAACAGGAAGCCCGGGGCTTTGTACATACCAAAAAACAGTACGGCGATAAACGCCAACATCGGCGGCCCCGCGAGTACTGCGTCGAGCAGACCCGCTTCGCTCAATATCGTGTATGAGCCGTAGATCGATAGTCCTGAATAGACGGCGAACATGCAACCCACCAAGAACATCGCGAACGCAAAACCTGCAAACTTGAGCTTGGTCTTGGCGTCGCCCTTGATGAACTTGTTGATGCCCCACGCGTTGATGTAGTGGGCTTTGAGTATGAGCAAAATGCTTGGAATATGATTCTTATTCATCATCGATCAACTCCAAGAACAAACTCTCTAACGAACGGTCGCCTGTAACCTTGGCCGTTTCGCCGCTGGTTACAAGTTTGCCGCCCTTGATGATGGCCACTTTGTTGCACAGTTTCTCCGCAACTTCCAATACGTGTGTCGAAAAGAAGATCGCGCCGCCCTCGTCGCACAGCGCGCGCATGAGTTCTTTGAGCGTGTGTGCGGCTTTGGGATCCAAACCGACGAAAGGCTCATCCAGAATCAACAGCGCAGGTTTGTGGACCAAGGCAGAGATCAGCGCGATCTTCTGCTTCATGCCGTGGGAGTAGGACGAGATCATGTCACCCAATCGATCGTAGATCTCGAGCTTTTGCGCGTAGCCGAAGATGCGCCGCTCGCGGTCGGCTTTGGCTACGCCGTAGATGTCGGCGATGAAGTTCAAATACTGTACGCCGGTCAGATATTCGTAGAGATCGGGGTTGTCCGGGATGTAGGCCATGATGCGTTTGCACGCGACAGGGTCAGTCTTGACCGACTTGCCGTCTACTGTGATCTCGCCATCGGTAAAATCCAAGATGCCTGCGACGCAGCGCAATGTCGTGGTCTTGCCCGCGCCGTTATGTCCAATAAAGCCGTAGATGTCTCCGGCAGCCACCTCGAGCGACAGGTTGTCGACTGCTTTGGCACCCGATCCATATGATTTAGAAAAATTCTTGATGTGCAACATGTGGAGCGCCCTTTCTATGTTGTTGTACCAGTGTGCTGAATTGTGTCATTATTGGTAATCATAATAACACAGAAAACACAAGCTGTCAACGATATATAAAATGCGAGGCATCCTATGAATCAGGGATTTTTCAAGGGCTACTATTTCAAGCATACCAAACAGGGCGACGTCGTCGCGCTGATACCCGGCGTGTCCGAAGATACGGCGTTTGTGCAGATCATCACGAACAGCGGTTCCCATTGGGAGAACTTCAACCGCGCATCGTTTAGCAAACCCGTTCTGAATATTGCAATAGGCAAGAATGTATTCGGCGCGCACGGCGTCACGATCGATACGCCGCGCGTCCGTGGCTCCATCGCATATACAGGCATCACGCCGATTCGCTACGATGTGATGGGGCCATTCGCCTACCTGCCTATGGAGTGCAGGCACAGCGTAGTCAGTATGCGGCATGAGCTGTCGGGCGGATTGTCTGTAGATGGCGTATACCACGATTTCACAGGCGGGATCGGTTATATCGAGGGCGACAGCGGTCGTTCGTTTCCGCGACGTTACGTGTGGGTGCAGTGCAACGAATTTGATGAGCCGTGTTCGGTCATGGCGTCGGTTGCAGATATTCCACTTATGGGGCTGTGGTTCACAGGTGTGATATGTATATGCTGGTATCGGGGCAGGGAGTACCGCATCGCGAGCTACCTCGGTGGCAAGGCTTGCTGTGTGCGGCCCGACGCGTTGGTGCTTGCGCAGCGGGGACTGCGGTTTGAGGTGCAGATACAGGCATCGCCATCTGCGCCGCTGTTGTCGCCGGTGGGCGGGCGCATGTCGGGCGTGATACGAGAGAGTCCATCTGCCGAGGGGGTATTCAGGTTGTATGATCGAGATGTTTTGGTATTTGAGCTATATGGAATCGGAGTCGGACATGAATATTGCGGATCATGGGGCGATGGATTGGCGTAGAATGATTGATTCAAATAGAAAATTATAGTATAATGGTCATGGAAACCATGGCAATGATAAAATTAGAAACGAGGCATCGAGTTATGAAACGGTTAAGAACCAAGATTATGGTATCCATTCTCGCATCTATCGCGTGCGTTTCTCTTGTTCTGGGATTTTTGTCTACACAGGTTGCGACTATCGTCACAGAGAACACGATTAAGAACATTTTGTCGTCTACCGCGTCTGTGGCAGCCCGTTCGGCGCAGAACAAGATGTCGATGTATACGTATACCGTAGGAGAAATCGCCTCTGCGCCTATTTTATCCGACGATGCGGCGAGTATCGAGGATAAGAGGGCATTCCTCGACAGCAAAGTGCAGGCGTATTATATGCGGGGCGTAGGATTGGCCGATGCATCGGGCAATGACCTATTCACGGGTGAAAGCGTAGCAAGCGAGGAATTCTTCCGTGCAGCGGCGGCGGGGAAGATCTATTTTTCCACGCCGTATATCTCGAGCGATAAGACGGACATGCATGTCGTCGTGTCTGCGCCTGTCATGAAGGGCGACGCAGTTTCACAGGTCGTATACTTCCTGTGTGATGCGAACATTCTGATGCAGATCATCGAGGACATCACGATCGGGAAAAATGGCGACGCGTACATCCTTGATCGAGAAGGATATACCATCGCGTATCAAGATCCTTCATTGGTATTAAATCACGCCAACGCCATTGCCGAATCCAAGGCCAATCCTTCTGACAAAGATCTCAAAGACCTCGCGGACATTGAGACTGCGATGGTCAACGGAGAGACGGGCATTGGCAGATATATGTACGGCGATATAGATACGTTGCAATGCTACGCGCCCGTGCCGGGCAGTGATGGCTGGAGCATCGGGATTTGTGTGTCGCGCAGTGAGTTTATGACTCCTGCCATCCATGGTTCGATGCTTTTGGTCATACTCAGTGTGGTGTTTTGCGTGATCGGTTTGATTGCGGCCATCGCAATCGGGCAATCCATAGCCAAGCCCGTAGCGGCGTGTGCCCAGCGGCTCGCGCTGTTGGCACAGGGGGATCTCGATACGCCCGCCCCGACGGTGAAAGGGCGGGATGAGATCGCAGTGTTATCAGGTTCGATCGCCGAGTTGTTGCACGGATTCCATTTCATGATCTCGGACATATCCGATCGACTCTCACGCATAGCTGCGGGAGATTTGACGGCGGAAGAAAACTCCGTGCGATACCGCGGCGGCTTCTCACAGATGCAGGTGTCGGTGGAAGCGATCAACAGAGACTTGCAGGGCGTTGTCGGAGACATACTCTCGACGTCCGAACAGGTGGCGGCAGATTCAGCGCAAGTGGCCGCAGGTGCGGGCTCGTTGTCGCAAAGTTCGATGGAACAGGCCAGTTCCGCACAGCAGTTGTCGGCATCGATTGCGGCCATCCACGACAGCAGTACGCGCATCGCCGAGAACTCGAGCAACGCGACGGAGATGTCGGTCGCCGCACGTGAAAAACTGACCGAGGGCATAGGACGTATGTCTTCCTTGGTAGATGCTATGCACGCGATTGAGTCCAAGGCCGACGCCATCTCCAAGATCATCAAGACCATCGATGACATCGCGTTCCAGACCAATATCCTGGCGCTCAATGCGTCGGTCGAGGCGGCGCGGGCGGGCACGGCGGGCAGCGGCTTCGCAGTGGTGGCCGGGGAGGTACGCAATCTCGCTACAAAGTCTGCCGAGGCTGCCAAGAATACCGCCATATTGATCGAGGGTTCGGTAGAGTCTATAAAAAGCGGTACCGAGTTGGCACGCATAACCGCCGCAACCTTGAACGAGGTTGTGGACAAAGCCAAAACATCCAGTACGTATATTGCCAAGATCTCGGATGAAACCACGGAACAGGTAGATGCACTCTCCAGCGTCAACATGGGCGTCGAACACATCGCCGAACTGACACAGGCGAACTCTACTACGTGCCAACAGAGTGCCGCGTTGTGCGAGGGACTTTCGGCGCAGGCTCACGCACTTCAGCGCCTTGTAGGGCGCTTCAAAGTGCAGCCGCGTGGGTTTGAGCACAAGGAGTCGGGTTCATTCCTGAGCATGTAACCAGAAACCAAGCCTCGCTCGGCGTATCTCGCGACGGACGCGCGGATACCTGGCATGACAAAACCACTGCTTCGGCCAATGACCCATATCGAAACAGTGGTTTTTTATGCTCTACTGTACGTTACTTGAGTATCTCTTTGTTTCGGGTATTTTCGACGGGCAGCGTGATGTCAATCGAGGGTATGGTCTGCTTGTCCGTATCGAGCTTGCCGTCTGGATTGCCGCGGATATAGCGTATGGCCTCGCAGATCATCTTGGCTGCCATACCGCGTGTGATGGGTTCGCGGATCTTGACGGTGTTGTCACTGTAGCCTTCGATGAGTCCGGCGGCCTGCATACCGAGTACATACTCGACGGCCCACGAGGGTACGGAGTACATATCAGAGAAGGAATTGGTCAGTGTCTTGGGGGTTTCAGGCTTGACCGCATTGGAGAGCATAACGATGGCGTCGAGCCGTGTGAGTTGCGCGTCGGGGCTGAAGTCTACCGCGCCGTTCTTGGACAGGCCTTCAAACAAGCCGAGGTCGCACGCTTGCAGCGCTTTTTCGCTGAACCACGCGGGTACATTCTTCAACGTACTCGTAGCGTAGGGCGACGAGGAACAGTTTGTAACCTTGCCGAGTGCCGAGAGCATATAGAGTAAGAATTCGTTCTTGGTGATGATGCGTTCGGGAAAGAAGAAGAACTCCTCGCCGACCTTTTCACCGATCATGACGCCGTTCTTAGCGAGTTCGTAGACGTAACCTTCGGCCCAGTGGTTGCGCATATCGCCGTAGGTCACGTTGAAGGTCTTATTGCCCGCGTACTCGACGTCTGCGCCCTGTGCGAAATTGTCGTTGTTGGTCGAGTAGTTGAAGTAGCCGCCGTGGTTGCCCGTGGCGTTGTCGCCTTGTGTTGCATTATTGCCTTGCGCTCCGTTATTGCCTTGCGTTGCATTATTGCCTTGCGCTCCGTTATTGCCTTGCATGGTATTTGTGGCAGTGTTATCCGTGGTGAGCGCACCAGTGCCGTTGCCTGTGGCAGTCATGTCGGTACCGTAGGTGCCGGTACCGTAGGTGGAGGTTGTACCTGTACCAGTGCCGTAATTACCCATGTCAGCACCATAGTTGCCAGTACCCATGGTACCAGTACCAGTGCCTGTGGTGTCTGTACCTGTTGCGCCTGTGCCGGTGCCGTAAGTGCCAGTATTTGTACCCATGGTGCCTGTACCTGCGCCTGCACCTGTAGTGCCGGTACCCATGGTGCCTGCACCTGTATCCATCGTGCCGGTACCCATGGTGCCTGTGCCGTAAGTGCCTGCGCCAGTACCAGCACCCATGGTGCCAGTACCTGTAGTGCCTGTACCTGTAGTGCCAGTGCCCATGGTGCCTGTAGTGCCAGTGCCATAGGTGCCTGTAGTGCCAGTGCCATAGGTGCCAGTATCCATGGTTGTAGCGTTGCCGGTCATTCCACCAGTGTAGCCCGTATCGCCAGCGTAGCCAGTATTGCCTGCATAGCCCATATTGCCAGCATAGCCTGCATTACCAATATAGCCGACTTCCATGGCGGTGTTGGTGTTGTAGACTGCATTGGGTGTATTGGGTATATTGGCTAAATTGGCTGCATTGGATCCATTGAAAGTGCCAGATGTGTTCGACGAGTCATACAACGAACCGTTGCCGTTCGCGGACGCATAGTTACCACCCATGGGTTGCTGGGCGCTGTAATTTTGTATGGTGTACGATTGCTGGTTCTGGATATTTTGAGGATATTGCGTATTCTGAATATTCCGGTTGTTCTGAGTGTTCTGGGTATTCTGAATGTTATTATAAAACGGGGTGGAGTTCTGGGTATTGGCAAGCGTGTTGTATTGTGTTTGATCGCCGCCAGCGGTGTTGGCACCTTGTTGTGCGTTGCCTTGTTGTGCGTTGCCTTGTTGTGCGTTGCCTTCTGTGATATTGAACAGCGGAATCGAGTAGGTGGAAGAGTTCATCTTGACTACGGGCGGCTCGTTGATGCTGTAGAGCTGTCCGATCTTGATGCATACCTCGCCTTTGATCGACTTACCTTGCTTTTGTGCTGTGAATGTGAACGAGTCCTCACCTGAACGGTTCTGGCTCAGCGTGTAGCGGAAATGTCCAGTGTTGCCATTGAGCATAAATACGCTGCCGCACTTGGGCTGTGATGTGACGGTGAAGTCCTTTGCATCGCGCATGACGTCGCTCATATTCAAGCAACCTTCGACGGACGGGAAGATCGTGATCTCGATCGGAGTCGTGATGGCGTTGACGAAGTCCATTACGTTGTCGCGATCGGCGTCACCACTATGCGTCATATCAGTATGCGTGCCATTGGGCGCTGTTGTGGTGCGCGGAATGGGCGTGGTACGTGGAGTAGACGGACGCATGTTGTCCATCGATCCAGGCGTAGCCGTGGTTGAGGGGCGAGATGTGCTGACGGGGTGGTGGTCACCTTGGGATTGGGTGTTGGCGGCATTGTCCAAGCTACGCGTTGTGTCGTAGATGCGTGTAAAGGTACGCGTAGGATCATCTGTCGTCAGCACGTCGCCGTCAGTCAACGCGGGTATCGCGTCGTCGCTAAAGACCGGCTTGGCCTTGGTCGACGGTTGCTCCGTCGAGATCGGAGGCTCCGTAGTTTCGGGTGGCTCCGTGGGTATGGGGGATTCCTCCTTCTTCTTGAAGAAATTGAGGAAATCCATGAGGCCCGCGTCGTGGGAGTTGTCCTCGACTGGACGTGCGTAAGCCG